>JAKSJH010000086.1 GCA_024398315.1 Bacteroidales bacterium | reverse complement strand
CCTAGCCCTCTGCCAGGGACGCCTCTGCGCGAAGGTTTAAGCCTTCAAGCCGGGGCACGGACTGAACACCAAGGCGGCGAAAGCGGTTCTCGATGCAATCTTTCGCGGAAACGGCATTTAGTTAGAAGACTATTTTTTCAGAACGAATATGAACAAGATTTCTCCATTGGCTACTGTAAGCCCGAAGGCTGTTCTCGGCGAAGGTGTCGAGGTCGGACCTTATGCATATATTGATGACGATGTCCAGATCGGCGACGGGTGCAAGATCCTGCCTCATGCGGTTATCTTCCAGTATGTCAGGATGGGGAAGAACTGCACCGTCTATCCCGGTGCAGTTGTCGGAGCCATCCCTCAGGACCTGAAATACGAAGGTGAAGTGACCTACGTCGAAATAGGTGACAACGTCAACATCCGCGAGTGCGCCACCATCAACCGCGGAACATCGGCCAGCGGCAAAGGCGTGACCAGAATCGGCAGCGACACCCTGGTGATGTCCTATGTCCACATCGCCCACGACTGTACCATAGGCGACCATTGCATCCTGACCAGCTATGTCGGTCTTGCCGGAGAAACGGATGTCGACAACTGGGCGATTGTGGGAGGAGGCTCCAAGGCCCACCAGTTCACCCATATCGGCAAGCACGCCATGGTCGGCGGCGCATCCAAGATCAACAAGGATGTTCCTCCGTATGTCCTCTGCGGCAGGGAGCCTATCTGCTACTGCGGTGTAAACCTTGTGGGGCTCCGCAGAAGGGGATTCTCCTCAGACACCATCCGCAACATCCAGGACATCTACAACACCATCTACTACGAAGGACTGAACATCTCTGACGGATGTTCCAAGGTTGAAGCCGGTTTCCCTCAGAGTGAAGAAAGGGACGAGATACTCACGTTCATCAGAAACTCCAAGAGAGGAATCATCAAGGCCAACGAAATAAAGGGCAAGAGTTACATCGAGTAATATTCACGGGTGTGCTGCTCTCCCTGGCATATTTCCCGCCCATAAGCTATTTCGCTCTGATTGCGAAAGAATTCACCTTGTCTGCGGACGAGGTGATTCCGTCTCTGGTCCACATCGATTCCTGCGAGGGCTACCAGAAGCAGAGCTGGCGCAACAGGTTCCGTTTCTATGCGTCAGAAGGCCCTCAGGACCTGAACTTCCCGATTGTCCACAAGGACTCGCACGGGGTGCCGGTCTCCAAGGTACGCGTGGACTATTCGACTCCATGGGTCGTCAAGACGGAGCGCGCCCTGGCCTCGGCCTACGAGTCATCCCCTTTCTTCGAGCATTATGCAGACGGCATTTTCGCCTTTCTGGATTCGCATCCGGAGACGGTTCTTGACTTGGACCTCGGCCTTACCAGGCTCATACTGGACAAGGTCGGCATCAGGGCCGACATCCGCCTGACAGACAGATTCGTACATCCCAGGTCATCATCGGAACCTGACGGCTCCGACATTTATGGCGAGGATTACCGGGAACTGATTCATCCAAAGCGTCCTGACACGATTCTCCGAGACCTCGGTCTTGAACGTCCCTACTGGCAGGTGTTCGCCTCGAAGCACGGGTTTGTCCCGAATCTCTCGATCCTTGACCTCCTCTTCAACGAAGGACCTGACTCCATACTCTATCTGAAGTGATCGACCCTCTTGTCGCCTGGGGATCCTGAGTCAAGCTCAGGATGACGTCAGGATGGTCGTCATTGCGGGCCTGACCCTCAATCTCGGGATGACGGTATAACGGAAAAGGCTGGCGGGGAACGGCCAGCCTCTTCGCTGTAGGAGTAGTCTCAGACTAATAATCCTAGAACCTCCAGGCGATGGTCCCGATGATGCTGTAGCGGTTCCTCTTCACGAGGAAGGCAGGGGAGGTGTAGTCCGACAGGTAGTCGGCATAAGGGTAGATGGTCTCGTCGCAGTAGGTCGACATCCTGGCCGCAAGGTCAGCGAAGAACGAACCGTTTGAAGAGTAGCCCAGACCGACTGACCAGGAGTTGATCTTGTCGTTGAGGGTGTACTTGTTCAGACCGTCGTAGGAATATTCAGGAGTGGTGATGAAGTTGTAGCCGAACCTTGTAGCAAGCTCCGGGACCGGCTTGAACTCGATTCCCGCACGGACTGAATGGGATACGCCCATGCAGTCGAGGATGTCGGAGTTGACACCTGAGAAGTCCGCGTCCCAGAAGATGTCGTCCGCCTTGAACTTCATCGTGCTGTAGTCAGTGACCTCGTAGTCGGCGCTCAGGAGGAACATCTCCATGATTGAATATGCAATGCCGGCGTTGGCCCTGAAAGGAGTCTTGAGAACGTAGGAATATTCACCGTAAGGAGACTTGGCCGAGCCGTCGAAGCTAGGGTCCAGGAAGTGGATGTCAGCTGCGGACCTCCAGGTCTCGTTGACCTGCATGAGGGTAGGGGTCTGGATTGCGGCTCCGATCCTGAGTCCTGGCACAGGAAGGGCGATCAGGCCGATCTTGGCGTAGACTCCGGTCCCTTCAGCGCTGTAGGAGTACTGTGAACGGAAGTTGGAGAAATAGGTTGAAGCCTCGTCATATTCAATGAGGAAGTCGGACGGGTCCGCTGCGGCCTCCTTGAAATATTCGTCATAGTTGTAGACCATGTCCACGATGCCGAGGTTGGCTCCGATGTAGAAATTGTCATTGATGTTGAGACCCATGTTGAAGAGAGCCTCGTTCTTGCTTCCGGTCACCCTCCTGCCGTAGGCCTGGTTGAGAGGTCCGGCGAGGGAGATGTCGTAGATGTGGTTGCCGTACTCGTCGATCTCGCCCGTGTCGGAGAATCTTTCGCTGGCACCGATGTAGCGCCAGTAGTAGTCCGGATCGTTCGGGTCACCGTAGGTGGAGAGCGCCCCGGCCTGGGCGGCCGTGATCACGTTCCAAGGAGCGTAGTTGCCTCTGTCGTCAGCATTGTTGTAAGGGTAGTCCATGTCCCTCTGACTGAATTCGTTGAAATTGCCGTCCCTGTCGAGGTAGCCGTAGCCGCCGAGGAAGTCGGTGTCGTAGCCGAATGCATCCACAGCCATGGCGCTCATGAAACTGGTCCTGTCGTTGAGACCACCGCCGAGCATCTTGCCGGTGAAGTTGTTGGTCTGGTTGAAGGTGAATCCGAAAGTGACCGCCTTGACTCCAGTCCTGTTGCCTGTCTGGAAATTGAGTGTGGTTCCGATGTTCGGCATGGCGAACCTTGTGAGCTTTTGGCTCTGCGGTCCCTTGAAAATGTCGGTGCCGTTGACAAGATACGGGCTGTAGGAGGCTGTCTGTGAACTGATCGTGACTCCCGGGCTGATCGTGAACTGGGAGAAGTTGTAGACTGCGGAACCGGCAGGGTTGATGCCGATGGAACCGAGATCTCCTCCGAGCGCTGTCATGGCGTTGCCGAGAGCCATTGAACGTGCGGTACCATAGTACTCGTTCTGGCTGAACAGGAGAGCGTCATACATGGTCTGCGCTCCTGCGTTGACTGCCGCGAGTCCGAAAATTATTGCTGCGAATGTCTTTTTCATGTCTTTCTGTTCTTTGAAGTTTATCATTTATAAGATGTTAGTACCAGTGTGCCGGAACTCCGGCCATGGTCCGCCTTTGCGGAACTGGAATGGCTATCTTCTGCCGCCGCCACCGCCGCTGCGGCTTCCGCCGCCACCGCCTCCGCTGTAGCCTCCGCTGCTATGGCTGGAACCGCCACCGCTGTAACCGCCGCCGGATGACGAGGACCTGCTGCTGGAGTAGCTGCTGGATGAAGACCTGCTGCTTGAATAGCTGCTTGAACTTGATCTGGAGACGGATGAAGAAGATGACGAAGAAGATGACGAAGAAGATGACGACCTTGATGATGAAGGTCTGCCGTAGGATGAGTAGCTTGAAGAACTCCTGGCGGCACTGGAAGATGATGAAACTCTGCCTGTTGTGCTGGAAGAACTGCTCCTGGCAACTGAACTGCCGGAAGAGGACCTGGCTGCAGTTGATGAGACTGCGGACCTTCTTGCCACAGATGTGGCTCCGGTTGAAGGGACCGACGCTCTGGAAGCGGTTGCGCTTGAGGATCTTGATGCGGTAGCGCCTGACGCTCTGGTCGCGGTCTGCGGCCTTGCGGAGTTGGCCAAGCCGCTTCTGCTCCTTGTCATGGAGGAACTTCTGACGCCGGTGGACCTTGAAACTGCTCCGATGCCGCTTCTGCCGGAAGGACCGGTGGTGTTCATCCTAGGAGTGAAGACGGTCGCTCCGTCCCTGTGCCATCCACCGTACCAGCCGCCATGGCCGCCGTACCAGCTGCCGTAGCCTCCGTACCATCCACCGTACCATCCGCTGTAGTACCACGGACTGTACCATGGATCATACCATCCACCGTACCATCCGCCATAGAACCAAGGATCGTAGAACCAAGGGTCGTTCCAGTACCAAGGGCTGTACCAGGAATAGTGGTGTCCGGACCATCCGCCGTACCATGGGTCCCAGTATCCGAAACGCCATCCGCCGAAGCCCCAGTAGAAGGACGACCTGTAGTAAGGATAGTTCCAGGCAGCCGAGTACCAAGGCTGGTAGGCGTTCCAGGTGTTCCAGCCATATTCATCATAGATCGTGATGGATGTGGTGGTGTCGGCCTTGTTGAGGTCAATCCTGGCGATCTTGTTCTCCGGGATGAAGATGGTGTCAACCTTCTCACCTGCCTTCATGAATATCGGCGATTCCTTTGTCTTGCGGACAAGATAGTCTGTCTCAACCTGCTCGATGTCTTCAGCGGCTTCCCTGGCCGCCTTGATGGCAGGAGTATAGTAGATCCCGTCCTGATACTTCTGCTTGGAAGCATCAGCGGCGTACTGCGCTGCTGAACCGCACGAGGTCAGTGCAAGAAGCGCCGAGATAAAAAATACTGTGCGTGTTTTCATTCTTGAATCTCCTATTATAATAATTCGATATAAATTCTTAACTTCGCATCGTACAAAATCCGTTCCGAAACGGAATATTGCACAATAATAGAAAAAATGTCAGAAAACAGCAAAAAACAGATATGGCAAAAGAAGTAACAAAAAGGTCCGAGAACTATTCTCAGTGGTACAATGATCTCGTCGTCAAAGCTGACCTCGCAGAGCAGTCTCCGGTAAGGGGCTGCATGGTCATAAAGCCTTATGGCTATGCAATCTGGGAGAAGATGCAGAGCGTCCTCGACGCTGCTTTCAAGAAATCAGGCGTGAAGAACGCCTATTTCCCGCTCTTCATCCCCAAGTCATTCTTCAGCCGCGAGGCGGAGCATGTCGCAGGTTTCGCAAAAGAATGCGCCGTGGTGACCCACCACAGGCTGATGAACGACCCTGACGGAAAGGGAGTCGTCGTGGACCCGGAGGCGAAGCTTGAAGAGGAACTCATAGTAAGGCCTACTTCGGAGACCATCATCTGGAGCACCTACAAGAACTGGATCACCTCATGGCGTGACCTTCCTATCCTCTGCAACCAGTGGTGCAACGTCGTACGCTGGGAGATGAGGACCAGGCTCTTCCTCCGCACCGCTGAATTCCTCTGGCAGGAGGGCCACACCGCCCACGCCACCTCGGAGGAGGCTGCGGCAAAAGCTGAGGAGATGGTGCAGGTCTACGCCGACTTCGCAAGGAACACGATGGCGCTTCCTGTCATAGTAGGCCACAAGAGCCCAAATGAAAGGTTCGCCGGAGCGCTCGACACCCTCACCATCGAGGCCATGATGCAGGACGGAAAGGCTCTCCAGGCCGGAACCTCCCACTTCCTCGGACAGAACTTCGCCAAGTCATTCGACGTGCAGTACACCAGCAAGGAAGGCAAACAGGAATATGTCTGGGCCACTTCATGGGGAGTTTCCACCAGGCTTATGGGAGCACTGATCATGGCTCACGGAGACGACAACGGTCTCGTGCTTCCTCCTGCAATCGCACCTATCCAGGTGGTCATGGTCCCTATCTACAAGACGGAAGAGGAGCACAATGCCATCCTTGACAAGATGTACGAACTGAAGAAGAACCTCGAGGCTCTCGGCCACAGCGTCCAGATTGACGACCGCGACACCCTGCGTCCGGGCTTCAAGTTCGCCGAGTGGGAGCTCAAGGGAGTCCCTGTCCGTTTCGCGATGGGGCCACGTGACCTCGCCGGAGGTACTGTGGAGGTCGCCCGCCGCGACACTCTCACCAAGGAGACCGTCGCTCTTGAAGGCATCGAGAAGACCATCGGAGACCTCCTCGACGACATCCAGAAGACCATCTACCAGAAGGCTTTCGACTTCAGGCAGGCCAATGTGGAGAAGTGCGACGACTGGGAGGAGTTCAAGACAAAGATCCAGGACGGCAAGTTCCTTCTCTGCCATTGGGACGGCACCGCCGAGACTGAGCAGAAGATAAAGGACGAGACAAAGGCCACCATCAGGTGCATTCCTGTGGACAGCTTCGTCTGCGAGGAAGAAGGCAAGGACATCTACTCCGGAAAGCCTTCGAAGCAGAGAGTGGTCTTCGCCATCTCATATTAATCACGAATACAATTCAAACCTTACGAATATGAAGACAATGAGAACCGCGCTGTGCGCCGCTCTGGCTGTCCTGGTGACAATGCCTCTCTCCGCACAGAAGAAGAACACCCAGGCCGCCGCCGAGGCCGCCGCCGCCGCATTCGCCAACACCCCGACTCCGGAGGTCGCTCCTCCGAAGCCTGTGTACTGGAACAAGAACGCTTCGACACAGTTCGGCTTCAGCCAGCTTAAGCTCAACAACTGGGCCGGAGGTGGAGTCAACAACGTGACTCTCAACGCCTCTTTCGTAGGAAATGCGAACTATGCCAAGAACAATACCTTCTGGAACAATCAGCTGCAGGGCAACTACGGCTTCATCTATCAGGAGGACAAGCCGTTCGTCCAGAAGAACGTCGACCGTTTCCAGTTCACAAGCTCGTACGGTCACAGGAAGTCGGACAAGCTCAACATCACGACCAACTTCATCCTTATCTCGCAGTTCACCAACACCTACAACTACAACTATCCTGCGAACATCGCCGGGGAAAGTCCTACCGCCAAGGAATGGAGGAAGGCCCGCACCATCAGATCCGGTCTGTTCTCTCCTGCAACGGTCACCCTCGGAAGCGGTATCGACTGGATCCCTAACCCTAAGAACAGGTGGATCGTCATCAACATCCAGCCTCTCACCGGAGGTTTCACCCTGGTAGGCAACGATGAACTGAGAAGGCAGAACGGTATGGTCCGTCATAGCAAGTACAAGGACGAGGCGCTCTTCCCTTACACGGAGACACTTCCTGACGGAACGACGAAGAACCACGGCGAGTACTACAAGTTCTCCAGATTCGAGCTTGGTGCGCAGTTCAAGATGGACCTCAATGTCAAGGTGAACACCAATTTCACCTATTCATCGAACCTCATCCTCTTCTCGAACTATCTGCACAACCCTCTCAACATGAGGGTCAACCTTACCAACCGTATCAACTGGACCCTCGCCAAGCACCTTGCTTTGTCGTTCACCCACTTCCTGGTCTATGACGACCTCGTGAGAATCAAGAATCCGAAGGATATTGACAAGTATCCGGACGGAAAGCGTAGAGTCCAGCTCCAGGAAGTCCTGGGACTTAATTTCGCATATTCATTCCCGGTTCCTAAGAAGTAATTCCTCACAAGGATGCAGGCCCGCTTCGATTCCATCCTGTCCGGTCTTGACCCGGGAGGAAAATTCCTCCTCGCTGTCAGCGGCGGGGTGGATTCGATGTGCATGGCCTCGCTTTTCCTGAATTCCTCATGCAAGGTGGGCTTCGCCGTCGCCCATTGCAACTTCCACCTGCGCGGCGAGGACAGCGACCTGGACGAAAAGCTTGTGGAGGACTGGTGCTCTTCTCACGGAATCGCTTTTCACAAGGCTGATTTCGACACCGTGGAGTACTCCCGGAGCAGGGGAGTGAGCATCGAGATGGCCGCCAGAGAACTGCGATATGAATGGTTCGGCGACCTCTGCCGGGACAATGGCTACTCCCTTGTTGCGGTCGCACACAATGCTGATGACAATGCAGAGACCCTCTTCCTTAATCTCCTCAGGGGGACCGGGCTGAGGGGACTGATTGGGATGGAACGAGTGTCGGGTGGAATATTCAGACCCCTCCTGGGGTTCAGCAGGCAGGACATCCTTGAATATGCCACCTCGACCGGTCTGGTCTGGCGTGAGGACAGGACCAACGCCGAATCCATGTGCAAGAGGAACATTCTCCGCAATGAGGTCTTTCCACTGCTCAAGAAGGTAAACCCGTCATTCCTGTCAGTCATCACCGGTGACATGAACCGTTTCCGTCAGGACCACAAAGCTGCCAGGGCATTCTTCGACCTGGAGTCTTCAAGGGTGATGAAGCGGCCTAAGGAAGGTGAACTCGTCAGAATTGACTCTGAAGCCCTGGGAAAGTCCCCGGCGGCTGAATATGTCCTTTTCCATATTCTCGAACCTTACGGTTTCAATCCGTCCGTGACCAGATCGCTTCTGGATGCGGTGTCTTCGGGGGGTCTGCGCTCCGGCATGGTTTATTATTCTGATTCCGCCCGTGTCATCACTTCTTCGGATTCCATCATAGTCTGCCCTCTTTCCGGAAACGGGGACGAATTTGTCCTGGTCAATGGGGATGGGGAGTATTCTCTAGACGGAGTCTCCTTCTCGGTCCGAACTGTGGACTGGGATATGGAAACTCCTGTGAAACAGCCTGATGGAACGGTGGCGATGGACGCTTCAGTGCTGACTTTCCCTTTCGTGGTGCGCCATTGGAGGGAGGGGGACTGGATGTGCCCCCTGGGGGTCCGCAATACTTCCGGCAGACGGGGACGCAAGAAGATGAGCGACATCTTCGTTGATTTGAAATACTCCTTGAACGACAAGGAGAAGGCCCTGGTTGTCGAACTGCCATCCGCCCGTCCGGGCAGGATCGCTTCCCTCCTTTGGAAGAGGGTCGACGAGGACGCCAGACTCAATGAAAAAACGGCCTCCGCAGTCTTGATTGTGCGGAAGCCGTAATGATTGTATTCTTTTTTGAACTACTTGATTTCCATTACATAAGGCATCTTTGCGAAGACAAGGCTGCTGGCGTTGCCGCCTTCCGAACACCTTCTGGCCCAATTCATCAGGCTTCTGGCTTCCTTCTCGAGCTGGGTGCCGTCGAAGCATGTCGCTATGACGGACACTTCTTCTTCAGGGTCCTTCCCTGAGAGTTTGGCGAGGATGGTCTCCATCTGAGTCAGCGGTTTAGGATAGGTGGCTATCTTCCAGCTGTCCACGTCCGGGTTGCCGGCGGCCGAGGCTGCGTAGGCGATTGCGTCGTTGAGGGTTCCGAAGTCGTCCACGAGTCCGATCTTGATGGCGTCGGCCCCGGTCCAGACTCTTCCCTGTGCGATTTCGTCAACTGCTTCGTAAGAGAGGTCCCTTCCTTCAGCGACGGTGGAGACGAAGGATGTGTAGATGTCATCAACATAGTCCTGCATCCAGGCGGTTTCCTGCTCGTCGAACGGACGGGTGAGACTGAGCATGTCTGCGTGCTGATGGGAATTGACAGGGGTCACGTTGACATGGGCGACATCCTTGAGCGTACCGCTGAATTCCGGGATTGCGCTGAAGACTCCAATGGAGCCCGTAAGGGTGGTCCTGTGCGTGAAGATGTGGTCGCAGCTGTTTGAGATCCAGTATCCTCCGGAAGCGGCGTAGTCGCCGTAGGACGCGATCACCGGCTTGACCTGGCGGGTAAGGTCGATCTCTTCCTTGATCTTGCTGGATGCGAGGACGGTGCCGCCAGGGGAGTTGACCCTGAATACGACGGCCTTGACTGTGGAGTCGGCCCTGACCTTGGCTATCATCCTGGCGAAGGTGTCGCCGGAGATGTTCTCAGGATCCTTCTCTTCAACGATGT
>JAKSJH010000085.1 GCA_024398315.1 Bacteroidales bacterium | reverse complement strand
TAGAGCGTCGGATTCATAATCCGGAGGTCGTGGGATCATGCCCCACTCCCGCTACAAAACAGCAAAACAAGTCAATAATGGCTAACGCTTTTCATTATTCCATCGGTAGAAAATTGATCCAGGCGGTGAGCGGTGCATTCCTCATCATCTTCCTGCTTCTCCACAGCACAATCAATTTCTTTTCAGTTATTGACACCTTCACCGGCAAGTTCGGTGCAGCTGACGGTCTTTTCCAGGCTGGATGTGATTTCATGGCATTGCCATTCGTGACAGTGATGGTTCCGGTCCTCGCACTAGGATTCGTCCTCCACATCTTCTACGGCATCTACATCTCCTATCTCAACGTCAAGGCCCGCGGCGGTCTGAAGCGCTATGAGACCAAGAGTGTCGCAGCAGCCGACTCATGGGGTTCCAAGAACATGTTCGTCCTCGGAATCGTCGTCCTCGGAGTCCTCGCATTCCACCTCACCCACTTCTGGGCTGACATGCAGCTTGCAATGTTCACCGGCGCTGAGGAAGGCAATCCTTACGATCTTCTCAAAGCGACGTTCGGTCGATGGTGGGTCCTGGCTATATATGTAGTCTGGTTCGCAGCCGTCTGGTTCCACCTGACTCACGGATTCTGGAGCATGTTCCAGACCGTCGGCTGGAACAACCAGATCTGGTTCAAGAGACTCAAGGTCATCGGTATCATCGTTGCAACACTGATTTGCCTTATGTTCCTCGCAGTTGCATTCAACGCATTCTTCCAGGCATAAGCTACAATACAAGAGATACAGGTTGGCCTTTCGAAAGAAGGCCAACTTTTTTTTTGAAAAGAAAACATCAATGAATATGGACACCAAGATTCCCTACAAGATCTACCTCGCGGAAGACGAGATTCCAACCCAATGGTACAACGTCAGAGCCGACATGAAGAACAAGCCGGAGCCTCTTCTCAACCCCGCCACAGGCGAGCCGATGAAGGCAGAAGAACTCGAGCAGATCTTCTGCAAGGAGCTCGTGAAGCAGGAAATGGACGACGACCAGCGCTGGTACGACATCCCTGAGGAGATTCTTAAGTTCTACAAGATGTACAGGCCGTCTCCGCTTGTCCATGCGACTTTCCTGGAGGAGGCCCTCGGGACTCCGGCCCACATCTACTACAAGTACGAGGGCAACAACACTTCCGGTTCGCACAAGCTCAACTCTGCAATCGCCCAGGCCTACTACGCCAAGGAGCAGGGGCTGAAGGGTGTATGCACTGAGACCGGAGCCGGCCAGTGGGGCACCGCACTGTCCATGGCATGCCAGTATTTCGGACTCGACTGCCAGGTCTACATGGTCAAATGCTCCTATGTGCAGAAGCCGTTCCGCCGCGAGGTGATGCGCACCTACGGGGCTAAGGTGACTCCTTCTCCAAGCATGACCACCGAGGTCGGGCGCCGGATCCTGGCCGAATTCCCTGACACCAACGGTTCCCTCGGCTGTGCAATCTCCGAGGCCGTGGAGGCATCAAGAAGCCAGGAGGGCTACCGCTACGAGCTCGGTTCCGTCCTCAACCAGGTCCTGCTCCATCAGACCATAATCGGTCTCGAGACCCAGACCGCCTGCAAGAAATACGGAATCAAGCCGGACATCCTCATCGGATGCGCCGGCGGAGGCTCGAACCTCGGAGGCTTCGCCGCTCCGTTCATCGGTGAGATGCTCCGCGGAGAGGCTGACTACAAGGTGATCGCCGTCGAGCCGGCTTCCTGCCCGAGCCTCACCCGAGGCAAGTTCGCCTACGACTACTGCGACACCGGAAAGATCTGCCCTCTCGCCAAGATGTACACTCTTGGAAGCCAGTATATTCCGAGCGCCAGCCACGCAGGAGGCCTCCGCTACCACGGAATGACCCCGGTTCTCTCCCAGCTTTACCACGACGGTCTCTTCGAGGCCCGCAGCGTCAAGCAGACCGATGTCTTCGCAGCAGCCGTCCAGTTCGCCAGAGTCGAAGGCACCCTTCCGGCACCTGAAAGCAGCCACGCCATCCGCGTTGCCATCGACGAGGCCCTCAAGTGCAAGGAGACCGGCGAAGAGAAGACCATCATCTTCAACCTCACCGGAAACGGCTACTTCGACCTCTATTCCTACGAGAGGTTCAACACCGGGAACATGTCTGACTACATCCCTACGGACGAAGAACTCGAGAAGAGCTTCGCCCTGCTCCCTGAGGTCAAGTAACAACCGGTCCCTCATACGGTCCGTTCAACAGCCGTTGCCACGATCATCCATCAGTGGCAACGGTTTTTTCGTTGATATTTCTTAAGACATATTAAGTTATTAAAATTATCTTAACGTAACTTAAAGAGTGTTAATTATTTTGTAGATGATTACCGCTCTTATATATTTGAAAAAAATTTAGTACGGACATGGCCGGTGAATTGTATCGCCTGTCAAAACATAGTATTTGAATATTGCGACTTTATAAAGATTATGAAGGCTGGACGGAAACATAAACATTTCTATATTACTCCGGACATCCATCCTGTCTCCCTGGAACCGGAGGGAGTGGTATTGGAATGCTCCGTAAGGGTCAACGCTAACAATCTGGACGTTGAACCATACCACGATTACTTTTATGAATCAGGAATTGTCTCGGCAGAAGGCGATCCTTTCGCAATCAGTTTCGGTGAGGATGTAACTCCATAGACCAGTGATGGAATAAAGAAAAAGAAAAGAGATGAAGACTATCAGAATATTCAGTACTGTCGCTGTTGCGGTTACCGTTTCCGCCTTCCTCGGCGCGTGCAACAAGGAATACGATCCGAATTCAGGCGGTCTTTCAGACGACAGCCTCGGCTTCAAGATATGTTCAGTCGAGAATCCGGAGACCAGAGCCGCAGCAGAAGAATGGCTCCAGCCTGTGGATCTTTCAGAAAAAGGTTTCCCGCTCCTCGTGACCCCAAGCGTCTCAGTCAACACTGCAGCTCCAGTAGACGATGAAAGGACAAGAGGAGCGATGGTAACCAAGGAGTCCCTGCTTGAATCATGTGAAACGTCAGGCATCCCGATGTACATGCTGACCACCAACGGCAGCGCCACTGATGTCAAGGAAGGCAAGTTGAAGAAGAACGACGACAGCTATCCCGAGGAATACTGGTCGCTCTTCGGCTCGGACGGCAAGAAGATCGACTGGGTGGAGTCAGGCACGATGTCCGGTGCCACGGCAAGCTTCCTGTCTTACTATGACAAGGCTGGCACGGACGTCGTAACAGCAGTGAATTATAACACCCTTACCTTCACTTATGAAGGAATAGAATCAAATTTCTCACTTGGCACCAGCGCACCGGAAGATGCAAATGATGCCAGTAACATGGAGGACTTCATCGTTGCGTACACCGCCAGCATCGACCATCAGACCGACCACGGCACCGGTGAACAGGTCAACACAGTGCTCCTTCACTATTATCATCCGCTGGCGGCCGTACGTTTCGTCGCTCCTGTCGCTTCAGACCGCGACCAGAGCGTCTCCATTAACCGAGTCACCATCAACAATGTCAAGACCGGCGGTTCGGTCACGTACAACACGGCTACTGACATCACATCGGCAACCGCCTTCAAGACAGCATTCAACTGGAGTCTGGGAGACAACCGTGGCAACTATGCCCAGAAGTTCTCCACGGACAAGAACGAGATGACTTTCTTCATCGTTCCCCAGAGCCTTGCGGACGTGGTGGTGACATTCAACATTGTCCATACAAGCGGTTCCACCAAGCACGAGCATCAGTTGACGGCTCCTGCATCCAAACTCGGAACGAACAGCTGGGACCAGGGATATGTCTATACCTACACCCTCGACACCAAGGCTCTGGGCAAGGTGGACATCGACATCCAGGAGGATTTCACCGCCGGCAGCACGACCAAGAGCAACGTTACAATTGCGAACCTCGTGCAGTCCACGGCGTTCGTCAGGGCCAAGGCCATAGCGAACTGGTGCACTAACAACGGAAAGGTCATCGCATACTGTCCTCTCGATGACAGTATGATCAACACAACCAACTGGCTGAAGGGTGCTGACGGTTACTACTACTGCAACCTGCCGGTGCGAGGATATTCAGAATCGCCGGTGTTCATCACCCAGTATACCCAACCTTCGGTTGCTGACAGCGGCATAGCGAATGCGAACCAGATAATTGGCCTTCATGTTGAGATGAGCATCATAGCCCAGGCGGTCGAAAGCGATGTCTACTCTCCAAGCGGTACGACATACATCGAAGCTGCATGGGCGGATTTTGACGGAAATATACTGCTGGCTGACGGCCGCAACCTTCTCGACCTCCTGAAATTCTAGCCAGGTTTTTGGAATATAATTGAAAATCAACGAATACGGATGACCATGTTTAGAAAGATATCAGTTGCAATATTGGCCTTTGTCCTTTCCGCAGCCGCGGTTTTCGCCCAGAGTTCGGATCCCGACGAAGGCGGAGTGGTAGTCTCCAAGACCGCCAAGAACAATTACAACGGCACTTACACCATCAACATCGAGGCCTTCGTGACAGGAAAGCAGGTCACCACTTCCGGTGTCGTGAGCCAGCCCGTGGACGCAGTTCTCGTCCTTGACGTCTCCGGTTCCATGACCGGACCGGTAGTGAAGACAGGACTCAGTCAGCCTACGGTCATGGTCAACGGCAAAGGGAACAAGAAGGTTCCTAAAGCGGCGACTGTCGCCGAATGGCGGGATGTCAGCAGCACGCTTTCCGCCGGCCAGAATATCTATGTGAGGAAATTTGATGAAAAGACCGGAGTTTACGAATACTATCTGCTGCAGCATGGCGGGTACGGCACGCATTTTCCGAGTTACAGCAGCAATTTCTATCTGAACGACCAGACGGTATACAGCACAGATGCCATTTATGTCGGTGGAAAGACCCGCCTTCAGGCTCTACAGGAGTCCGTAAAGCAGTTCATTACCACGATGAAGCAGATGCAGGACCAGTACAACTATGAGACCAAGAAGGATTCCGAGCCCATGGTGCAGCACAGGGTCAGCATCATCACCTTCTCATCTTCAAAATATTCAGGGCAGAACAGTGTTGTCATACCTCTTGGTAACGGAGGTCTGGACATGGGTCAGGGAACGTCCACACTCATCAATATTATCAACAATACTATAGACGGTCTTGTCGCAAATGGCGCCACGGAGGCAAACGAAGGAATGAAGATGGGATACAACCAGCTCAACACCAATGGAAGGTCAGACGCGAGCAAACTTCTGGTGTTCTTCACTGACGGCTATCCTACATCATCCAGCGGTTTTGAATATAACGTGGCCAATGAGGCCATTGAATATGGCTACAAGGTGAAGCAAGAGCTTGAGTCCACACTCTATGTCGTGTCTGTCATCAACCCTGCGCATGACTATGCCCAAAAGTACATGAACTATCTGTCCTCCAATTTCCCGGAGGCCCGAGGTCTAAGAGCAGGCAGCGGTTATTCCACTGGATATCTTACCTCCAGTCCAGGAACCGGTGAGATGGGTGGGAAGTATTACATGATCGCCCCGGATGAGGCGGCCTTGAAGCAGGCCTTCGTTGATATTGCCAAGGATTTCACTTCCGGAGGCGCCGCCATCGAACTCAATTCCGAGACCATCACGGCAGACATCGTGATGTCCGATTTCCAGATATCCAAAACCTTCGGCAGTGTATCTTCGGATGCCATAGATGTCTATGTAAAGCCACTTACGGCCATCAGCGGTTCGAATGACGATGTCTATACCTGGGGAGCAAAAACCCAGGACAGCAATTTGATAGTCAATGTCACGGATGATCCGTCCACCGGAAACCACATCGTGAAAGTCTCCGGCTTTGATTTCAGCAACCACTGGTGCGGATTCAACTATGTCAACGGAGTCAAGAACGGTTTGCATGCCGGTGGTCAGAAACTTTGTCTGGACATCCAGCTTGTGCCTAATCTTGACAAGACGGGTGGCCTGGTCGCAACCAATGACCCTATTTCCGGACTGTATCTTGAAGATGGCACTACCGGTCTGGGCACACAACTCGCTACTTTCGGTTCGTCTCCTGTCGTCTATGCCCCATGTGACATCATTGTCGAAAGGGAAGGATTGAAGCCTGGCGAGTCCGTAATCTACCAGATGTCCCGGGAACTTGCGGACGGTCAGACCGATTCGGACTATGAACCTGTAACAATCGTCGTCACCGCCGACGAGGGCGGCATTGCAAGAACCGTGGTCAAGGGTGATGCGACTTATCTGGATGACCCTGATGATGAAGACAGTGTGGCTTTCTATAAAGATATCGTCAAAGAAGTTCCTGCCGATGATACCGGACGATGGGACTGGAGTTATGAATACGATCCAGACCCACTTGTACAAAGCCATGAACTATACACGGAAGGCCAGCTGGACAACGAATTCATCTTCGGTGATCCAGGCAGGAAGGAACTCGACGAAAACACCTACGACGAAGCTGCCAAGAAAAACGTATTCAAGAAACTGAATGTCAATTGATCCATTCTTACTGACAGAGCAATTCGACTAATCTGATTTTTTTTCATATCTTTGCCTTGCTGGCCTCATTGGCGAGCAAGGCATTTTTCTATGTACAGACATTCTGCATCGGACATATTCAAGGCGGCGGTTCTCGCTGTCACGGTTCTGGTCACATTCTCATGCCAGAAGGATGATCCTGACCCGGTCGGACCACAGAAGAAGGATGAGGCCAGGAAAGTCCTGGTTGTCCAGGGCTATACGACCAATTACATCAGCTACCCCTATGACGCAGGCTACGAGAAAGCTTCCAAGAACGAAGGGCTCACCCTCCGCACCTCCGTCACCGTGATGGACCCGACGAGCAGCGTGGAGGTCTCATGGTACAAGATCAATCCCGACGGCAGCTACAACATGCTGCGGAACGACAGGATGGACCCCTCAGGGACAGAGAAGATCTACAACACCTCCCTCAGCCTGACCAAGGAGCAGTTCAATGAATATTTCCCGGCGAAGAAATACTGCGAAGCTCAGTTCTACTGCAAGTTCAGCATAGTCTCGAAGACCAAGGAGATCAAGTCGGTCGAATACCTGACTGACACCATGACCGTGGCCACCGCCCTGCCGGAAGACCTTATGATTCTGAGGATCAACACAGTGAACGGAGAAGAACCTACGTGCGACTATGTCAGTCCGCCTCCGGGAAACAACGGCGCCGGAATCCGTAACTGCACCAAGGTCCCGGGAAGGCTCAAGATCAGCCTTGGCGGCAGGCAGCTCTACGACAGCGGGAACTATGTAGAGAACCAGAGCGGGATGACGCTCAAGATCAGAGGCAACACATCCGCCTACGCAAGCCAGAAACCTTACAAGATCAAGCTCCAGAAGAAGAAGGACCTGCTCTTCCGCGGCGACGAGGACAAGTACAAGGACAAGGAGTGGGTGCTGATCAGAGGCAACGCCAACCTCAACACCTTCATCGGACTGGAGACATGCCGTTTCCTCGGTTTCGAATGGGTGCCTGCCATGCAGTACGTCAACGTCGTGGTCAACGATGACTACCGCGGGCTCTACTGCCTCGTGGAAAGCTACAAGAGGAACGAAGACTGCCGCGCAAGGATCACCGAGAAAGGCTTCCTCATCGAGAAGGACGCCTACTGGTGGAACGAGGACCTCTACTTCGACACTTCAGGCTTCCCGAGCAACATGAAGTTCACCTTCAAGTACCCTGATCCCGAAGAAATCCAGGCCGACCAGCTGCTCTACATCCAGGCCTACGTCAACAAGGCGGAAGAGGCGGTCCACAAAGGCAAGTACGAGGAATATCTCGATGTGCCGACCTTCGCAAAATGGCTCCTCTACCACGACATCTTCGCTTCGCTCGACTGCGCAGGATCCAATCTCTACCTCATCAAGAAGGACATGTCCTCCAGCACCAAGCTCGAGCTGCTCTCCCCTTGGGACTTCGACTCGATGTACTGGAACGGGGCCTTCACCCAGTGCTGGAGCAACCAGCACGTCTACGGTGCATTCTACTACCCGACTTTGCTGGCAAGCGGCAACAGAGCCTTCACCGACCGGTACAAGGCGGAATGGGACAGGATCCACCGAACTGTCCAGGACTACCTCAACGAGGACCTCGAACGCCTCATCAGCGAGAAGGGTGACGCCATCAACATCTCCCGCAGGCTCAACCAGACCCGCTGGGGAGGCGGCTACACCTCGGTGACCCAGGATTTCAACAACCTCAACAGATGGCTTGACGAGCGCGTCAACTGGCTTGACAGAGAAATCGGAAAACTTTAGAAGCTTTTTTGAAATAATATAACACTTATGCTGAAAAAACTGATTCTGCTCACAGGAATCGCCGCGATGGCATATTCCTGCACACAGGCTCCTGAAGGAATGGAAGCCTTGAACGCACAGGCAGCCGAGGAATACCTCGTCCCTATCCGCCCGGCCTCCGAAGGTCGCAACCCTTGCTGGAACGGATTCGCACAGAAATTCATCTACGCCCCTGTCTTTGACTTCCAAAAGGTGGAAGGAGCCGCTTCCTACAAGTACACAATAAACGATGTCCGCAAGCCGGAGAACGTCTGGTCTTTCGAAGCAGAAGGACCTGACGCACCGCTCTCCCCGGTCTGGAACGACATCTACCCGGCCGATGTCCACCTCGTGGTCGAAGCCCTCGACGCTTCCGGCAAAGTCATAGGAAAGGCTGGAGAGAGAGACTTCCTCCGCGACTTCCCGTTTGAGGGACCGTACCCGGGAAAGGCGATGCCGTACCGCGAGTCAGCAATGAGAGCCGCCCTCTACACCCACAGGATGCCGGCTGTCCAGGCCTGGAAGACCCAGACCGTACCGGACCTCAGCTACCAGCTGAACGCCTATCCTAACAAGATCCACGGCGCAACCCTCAGCAACGAAGCCTACATCGCCGACAACATCCCTGAATACAAGGAGGACGCCCTCCTGATAGCCCGCAACGCAGCCCAGTTCCTCATCGACCAGAGCTTCCCGGAAGGCCACCCGCTCGAATTCTTCCCTCCTACCTTCTACCAGGACAAGGCTTCTTCAGGCTGGGCCGAGAACAAAGGCACCACGATGGTGATGGACGCCTGCATGGCCGCAGACGGTTTCCTCGACCTCTACAAGACCACCAAGGAGGAAGTTTACCTCGACAAGCTGTTGAAGATCATACGCACATATTCAAAGCTCCAGGCAGAGGACGGTTCCTTCCCTATCAAGGTCTACGTCGAGACCGGAGAGCCTATCAATGATGCGAAGGCCATGCTCGAACCTATCCTTTCACTCCTCTACCGTGTCGAGAAAGAATTAGGGATCAAGGAGTTCGTCGCCATGAAGGACAAGGCCGTCGACTGGATGGAGAAGAATCCTGTCGAGACTTTCGACATGACCGGGGAGTTCGAGGACACCTACCGTCTCGGTGGCATCCAGCCTTACGAGAACCTGACCAACTGCACGGCTGCGATGTACGCATCCTACCTGCTCAAGCAGGAGAACCCTTCCGATAAGGACATCAAGGATGCCACCGACCTCATCCGCATGAGCGAGGACCAGTTCGTCCGCTGGAACTATCTCCCGGACGACGTGACAGGAGTCAGGGAGGTCCACTCGCCGATCACCATGGAGCAGTATTTCTGCTACGAACCGGTGGATGACAGCAGCGCCAACATGGCCAACGCCTACCTCGACCTCTACGCCATCACCGGCGACAAGCTCCTGCTCGAAAAGGCAAGGGCCCTGATGGACCATCTCACCATTCTCCAGAACCAGGTCACCGGAATGATCATCTCCATCGACGAGCCTGTTGAATATTTCTGGATCAACTGCAGCTGGATCACCCAGAAGACCCTTCTCAGACTGGCTGACGTTGTCGGGGAATAGGACTACCGCTCCTTGATGAGCATCCGGGCGGCGGCGCAGAGAGCGTCGTAGAAATCCTGCCCGTAGACTGAAATCAAAGGTTCGCGGAGGAATTCGTACACACGGATTCCTTCGCGTTTTCCTCTT
>JAKSJH010000084.1 GCA_024398315.1 Bacteroidales bacterium | reverse complement strand
TGAGTTTAATTTTTTAATCTCATTTTGAACCTCTGCAAATCCAATTCTTTTCTCTCTGCCTTGCCTTCATGGCTTCAGCCTTTTCTTTGTTGACTTTGTCCTGGGTCTCCTTCTCCCTGGCCTGTATGGCTTTCAGCATCTGCTGAGCCTGCTGCGGAGAAATGTTCTGGCCCTGGTTCTGACCTTGATCCTGGTTCTGGTCCTGGTCCTGATTCTGATCCTGATCCTGATCCTGATTCTGGTCCTGGTTCTGGTCCTGGTTCTGGTTCTGGTCCTGATTCTGGTCCTGGTTCTGGTCCTGGTCCTGTCCGCCTCCGCCATTCTGCTGGTTCTCGAGCATCTTCTTGGCGTAGATGTAGTTCTCCTTGGCGTCCAGGTCCGATGGATTCCTCAGCAGCGACTGCTTGTAGGCATCCACCGCAGCGGCCCAGTCCTTTTTCTTCACAGCCACGTTTCCCTGGTTGTAAAGATAATCAGAAGCATGTTCAGATGCAACTGCTGTCTCCTGCACCGACTGCAAGGAAGCGGATGCGTCCTCGAAATTCTCCTCTCTGTACTGCGCGGAAGCAAGATCGTAATGGGCCGCAAAAGACGTGGAATCCTTCAGCAAGGCCTTCCTGAAATCAATCTCGGCCTCGGCCCAGTTCCCCTTCCTGTACTGCCGGTTACCGGAACGCACCTCCTTGCGGTCCGTCTGTGCGGAAGCGCCCAGACAGCAGAAGAGAAGAAAGAACATTGTCAGAGTAAGGTTCAGTATCTTGTTCATATTCATTACTTTTCGTCAAACAGTCTTCTCTTTGAGCGTCTCTCTCCGACAAGGGTCTCTATCACGAAGAGTGCGAGAGCGATGGCCAGGAAATACATGTACTGTTCGTCATATTCCTCAAACACCACAGAACTGAACTGTTCGTCCTCAAGAGTCTGGATGTCATTGATGATAGGAGAAAGGCCGAATTCGTCGTTGCCGGCGTGGACATAGGCGCCGTTTCCGGCCCTGGCGATCTCCATCAGAGTGTCTTCATCCAGTCTGGAGACCACGATGCTGCCGTCCTTGTCCTTGAGCAGTTCCCCGTTCAGAGGGACAGGCTGACCGTCCGGAGAGCCGACTCCTATTGTATAGACCTTGACTCCGGCCTCTGCGGCCATGGCAGCCGCCGCCACGGCATCGTCTTCATGGTTTTCTCCGTCGGTTATCACGATGATGGCCCTGCTGTGCTCGCTCTGTGCGGAAAAGCTCTTCAGGGCAGTACCGATGGCCTCACCGATGGCTGTTCCCTGGACTGGGATCGATGTCGTGCTGATGGAGTTCAGGAACATCTTGGCGCTGACATAGTCGGTTGTGACAGGCAGCTGCACGAATGAGGTACCTGCAAAGATCACAAGTCCGATCCTGTCTCCCTGAAGCTTGTCAGAAAGACGCGAGATGGCAAGCTTGGCCCTTTCCAGACGGTTCGGCGAATAATCCTCGGCCAGCATGGAGTTGGACACGTCGAGCACTATCATTATCTCGGCCCCTTTCATCTGCTGTTCCTTGAGCTTCGCCCCTATCTGAGGGCGGGCAAGACCTATCGCGAAGAAGAAGAAAGCCAATGAATACAGGGTCGTGCGCACCCACACCTTTGATTTTGACCAGGACGGCATCAGGTCTCTGACAAGGTCCTCGTCGCCAAGTTTCTTCATGCGCGAGCGCCTGACCTTCATCCTGACAGCAACAGCCAGAAAGAAGAACGGAATCACCAGCAGAAGGAACAGGAATATAGGTTGAGCGAATACTATCATGGCATTTTCCTCAAAACAACATACTTAAGCAAGGCCTCCAGCACAAGGCAGACAAGCGCCGCGATTGCGAAATATGAGAACATCTCCTTGTAGACCGGGAAGCTGTCTATCGTGGTGCGGGCCTTTTCCATCTGCCCTATCTCGTGATAGATTTCCGAAAGCTTTGTGTTGTCGGTAGCCCTGAAATAACGGCCGCCTGTCGCTTCAGCTATCTCTCCGAGGAGGGCCTCATCAATCTCGACCTTCACATTCTGGACCTGCACCCCCCATGGCGTCATGACAGGATACGGGGCTTCCCCGTTGGCCCCGACACCGATGGTGTAGACCCTTATTCCGAAAGTCTTCGCAATCTCGGCGGCAGTCTCCGGAGAAATCTCTCCGCTGTTGTTGACACCGTCGGTCAGCAGGATGATCACCCTGCTCTTCGCATCCGAATCCTTGAGCCTGGCCACAGCCGTAGCCAGACCGTTGCCGATGGCCGTACCATCCTCGAGAAGATCGGTGGAGACCTCCTTCATCAGATTGATTAGAGTCGCCCTGTCCGTAGTCAGAGGACACTGGGTGTAGCTCTCCCCCGCAAAGACGACAATGCTCATCCTGTCAGTAGGACGCTGGGCGATGAACTCTATGGCGATGTCCTTGGCTGCGCTGATTCGGTCAGGAGAGAAGTCCCTGGCCAGCATACTGGTCGAGACATCCATAGCAAGAGCAATATCAATTCCCTCAGTGTCAATCTTTTCCACCTTCGAAGAAGAACGCGGGCGGGCGATTGCGATGACAATCAGTGAGAGTGCGGCGACCCTCAGGGCGAACGGGACATGCCTGAGAACCCCCAGGACGGACTTCCCACCGGAAGTCCATGGCGTGAGGGTCGAGACCCTCAGATGCGGCCTGCGCCCCTTGATCTCATCGAAGACGTACTTGCAGACAAGCAGCGCAGGGATGAGCAGGAGCCACAGCAGTCTTGGATATTCGTAAAACATCAGCTTTGTCCTCCCGTCTTTTGAACATTTTCTTCAGCCTCCCCGTCGGCGGCGATATCGCTCTGATAGGTCTCGGTCACGAAACGGACAGCTGTCGGCAGAGCGACGGAATTCTCCTCGTCATCGGCGAAAGCCTTGGCGAACTTGACCAGGTCAGCAGTCTCGAAAAGTGTCTTTGTGTCTTCATAGAGACCGGCAGGCACGTCCGAACGGCGCAGTTCCTTGAATATCTCAGCAGAAGTCATCTCCATCGCATCGAAGGAATAGCGCGCGGCAATATATTCCCTCAACGTGTCAGTGATGCCTGAGTAGAATGCCTTCTGATGCTCCGGAGCCCAGTGCTTGCTTCCTCTCCAGGCCTCGAGCTTTCGGAGAGCGACGACGTGCGGAGGATCGTTGGAGACATTCCCCGCCGAAAGGTTCCTGCGTCTTCTGACAAGGAACAGGATCAGCACGGCGAGACCCGCAGCGAGCAGCACGCCAAGGATCCAAGGAAGGACTTCGGAGAATGTGACCGGATAGTTGACAGGTCCCTTTATGTCATGCAGCTCGAATGTCGCTGTGTCCACCGGCATCGTGAAGAACTCAACCGACTGCGGGTCGAAGAGCAGGGTGTCGATCTTCCCGTCACCAACCATGCGGGCGACGGCCAGAGGGACAAGGTCCCGTTTCCCTTCATCGAAAGATGTGATGACGAGGGACACATCGATGTCGAACGAGGATGGGTCCTTTTTCTTTCCATGTGTGGCAACCGTGTCGAGAGCCCACTGGGAGACGACCTCTACACTGTCCATCAGTCCCTGGGAGAGATCCGGGAGCATCAGTTCCGTGCCCTTCACCACATCCTTGAGATGGAACCCGTACCTGAACTGGTCGGCTATCAAAGCGGAATCCCTTTCCTGGAGAGGTTCGATGAACGAGCCCTCCATCCGGATGACCTTGCCGCCGCCTCCGTCCTGCGCATGTGCCTGCAGAGGTCCCGCAAGGGTCATGGCGCCTGCCAGAAGAGCGACCTGAAGGATTCCTGAATATTTCTTTCTGATCATAGTAGCAACTTTCATCTCCTGCCGAAGAAGGACATCAAGCCCTTGACATAGTCCTGGCTGGTGGCGATGTCCACTGAATCTATCTGATAACGGTTGAACAGCTTCCTCTCCCGGTCGGCCACATCGGCGAACCATCTTGAATATTCATCTCTGACCCTCCTGGAAGAGGTGTTCACCCAGGATGTCCTCCCGGTCTCGGAATCCTTGACGTTCAGAAGGCCGAGGGAAGGTATCTCCTGCTCCCTCGGGTCGAACACACGGATGACCGAGATGTCATGACGGTTGCAGGCCACCTTCAGGGCATCCTCGTAGCGGGGGCTCCCGTCTGGATTGACGTCGAGCATGTCGGACAGGACGAACGCCGTGCATTTCTTCTTGATGGCGTTGGTGAGGTACCTCAGGGCCTGGCCGATGTCGGTCCCGTCCGAAGACGGCTCCAGTTCGATGATCTCGCGGATTATGTGCAGCAGGTGGCTGCGGCCTTTCTTGGGAGGGATGAACTTCTCCACCTTGTCGCTGAAGAAGAGAGCTCCGACCTTGTCATTGTTGATCGATGCGGAGAAGGAAAGCACCGCTGCGATCTCGGCCGTCAGATCACGTTTGGTCTTCATCGCGGTACCGAACAGTCCGGAACGGCTGATGTCTATGAGGAGGACGACCGTCATCTCCCTTTCTTCCTCGTAAACCTTGACATAAGGGGCGCGCAGACGGGCGGTGACGTTCCAGTCCATGGACCGCACGTCATCGCCGTACTGGTACTCGCGGACTTCGCTGAAAGCCATTCCGCGGCCCTTGAAGGCACTGTGGTACTCTCCCGCAAAGATCTGATGGGACAAGGCCCTGGTCCTTATCTCAATCTTCCTGACCTTGCGGAGGAGTTCGTTCGCTGAGGATTCTGATGACTTTGCCATTACGGAACGACTACTGCGTTGAGCACCTCTGAGATTATCTGTTCTGTCGTTACGTTCTCGGCCTCGGCCTCGTAGGTCAGACCGATCCTGTGCCTCAGGACTTCGTTGCAGACGGCCCTGACATCCTCAGGAATGACATAGCCCCTTCTCTTGATGAAGGCATAGGCCTTGGAGGCCGCGGCAAGCGAGATGCTAGCACGTGGCGAACCGCCGAACGAGATGAAATCCTTCATCGACCCGAGACCATATTCCTCAGGAGTACGGGTGGCGTAGACGATGTCCACGATGTACCGTTCAATCTTTTCGTCCATATAGACATCCCTTACGACGGAACGGGCGCGTATGATGTCCTCAGGAGTGACCACGGCATTGGCCTTCGGGAAATCCCCCGAATTGTTCATGCGGATGATCTGCTTCTCCTCCTCCTTCTTCGGATAGCCTACGACGACCTTCAGCATGAAACGGTCTACCTGAGCCTCCGGAAGAGGGTAGGTTCCCTCCTGCTCGACAGGGTTCTGCGTCGCCATCACGAGGAAAGGCTCCGGGAGCTTGAAGGTTGAGTCTCCGATTGTCACCTGACGTTCCTGCATGGCTTCCAGAAGAGCCGACTGGACCTTCGCAGGGCTTCGGTTGATCTCATCCGCAAGGACGAAATTGGCGAATACCGGACCCTTGTGGACCTCGAACTTCTCGTCCTTCTGCGAATATATCATCGTACCGACGACGTCGGCAGGCAGAAGGTCAGGAGTGAACTGGATTCTGCTGAACTTCGCCGACACGGCCTGGGACAGTGTGCTGATAGCCAGAGTCTTGGCAAGGCCAGGAACGCCTTCGAGAAGGATATGTCCGTTAGCGAGAAGACCTATCATAAGGTTTTCGACCAGATGCTTCTGGCCGACGATGACCTTCCCCATCTCCAGCGAAAGCAGGTCCACGAAGGAGCTCTCCTGCTGGATCCTGTCATTCAGCTCTTTTATGTTTACGGTTTCCATCAATGTAAAATTTTATATTTTTGTACAATTTGTCAAACAAGTCACATCATGCGCTACAAAGTCATACTCTCCTACGACGGTTCCTCTTTCTGCGGCTGGCAGGTCCAGAATGATGCCAGGACCATCCAAGAAAGTCTCCAGAATGCACTGTCGACCCTCCTGAATGAAAAGGTTTCGGTCACAGGAGCAGGACGGACTGATTCTAAAGTCAATGCAATCAATTATTTGGCTCACTTTGACACATCAGTCTGCGACCTGGATGCAAAGACGATTCGCTACAAAATAAATGCCATCCTGCCTGCCGGAATCAAGGTTCATGGCATCATTTCTGCAGATTCTGACTTCCATGCAAGGTTCGATGCCGTCCAGCGGGAATACAAGTATTTCATCCACAGGGAGAAAGACCCTTTCATGAACAGCTATTCCTGCCTGTGGACATTCCCGGTCGACATCGAAAAGATGAACAGGGCGGCGGAGCATCTGCTCGGGACCCACGATTTCAGCTGCTTCGAGAAGGTCGGAAGTGACAACAAGACATCCATCTGCACGGTCTCATACGCCAGATGGGAGACCTATGTCCCGACCCATGTCAGCATGCTGGGCTACCCTTGCAGGGAGGACGACTACCTGGTCTTCACCATCAGAGCGGACAGGTTCCTCCGCAACATGGTCAGGGCCGTCGTCGGATCCCTTCTGGATGTGGGCAGAGGGAGGCATGACGAGGACTGGGTGGCCGGGCTTGTGAAGGGAGGATCGAGGAGCGAGGCTGGAGAATCCGTCAAAGGCAACGCTTTGTTCCTCTGCGACGTGAAATATTAATAAGATGTCAATCTTTTTTATTAAATTTGCAGGTTGGAGCGAGAGTTGCTCCAAGAATAGAAAACAATAAAAAACGTACGTAATATCATGTTGTTCCAATTACTTCAGGCCGAAGGCCTTGAACCAGCCGCCATGGAAGAAGTCATGGAGGAGATGGCTGCCGCAGTCCAGGCAGCCCCACAGCCAGTCGAGCAGTCATATTCATTGATTGAGATGGCCACCAAGGGAGGTGTCCTGATGATTGTGCTCGCTATTCTCTCAATCATTGCAATCTACATCTTCGGCAAGAAGTGGTGGATCATCCACAAGGCCATGCAGGTTGACAAGAACTTCATGAGGGACATCCGCGACTACATCCACGAAGGCAAGGTCAAGTCAGCCATCGCACTGTGCGAGAAATATGACTCGCCTGTCGCAAGGCTCGTCGAGAAAGGCATCGAAAGGATCGGCCGTCCGCTTTCAGACATCCAGACCGCTGTCGAGAACATGGGCAACGTTGAGATCGCAAGGATGGAGAAAGGTCTGACGACTCTCGCCACCATCTCGGGAGGTGCGCCTATGATCGGATTCCTCGGAACCGTCCTCGGTATGGTCCAGGCTTTCTTCAACATGGCCAATGCGGGAAACAACATCGACATCACACTTCTGTCCAGCGGTATCTACACCGCAATGATCACAACCATCGGCGGTCTTATAGTCGGTATCATCGCATACTTCGGCTACAACTACCTCAACGGCCAGATCTCCGACCTTGTCTTCAAGATGGAGAACGCCACCATTGATTTCATGGACCTCCTGCACGAACCTGCAGACAACGAAGAGGAGAACTAGGAAATGGCATTCAAGAGATCCACAAAGGTCCTTTCCGAGACGGTGACGTCTTCGATGACCGACCTGGTGTTCCTTCTGCTGATCTTCTTCCTGATCACTTCGACGCTGGTCAACCCCAACGCCCTGAAGCTCCTGCTCCCGAAGAGCACCGGTCAGGTGAGCGCGAAGGCGACCGTAAGCGTGTCCATCAAGGACTGGGGGGACGACCAGTACACTTTCCACCTCAACGGCAACGAGACTCCTGTCCAGTTCGTGGACCTGGAGGACGGCCTCGTGGAGGTGCTCCAGAACGAGGAGGACCCGACATTCTCCATCTACTCGGACGAGACCGTCCCTGTAAGGGAGATTGTGAGTGTGATGAACATCGCAAAGAGGAACCACTACAAAGTCATACTTGCCACACAGCCTGAATGATGAAACAGTATCTTCGTGAAAGAAAGAAAGAGTCTGACACCGCCAGGATAACCGGAATCGTGCTCACGGCAGCGGTCCACCTGGCAGGAGTGCTGCTCTGTGGCTTCACGGGGATCAAATACCTTTATCCGCCGCCTCAGGAGCAGACTTTCCTCATCGATTTCGAAGATGAGCCGGAGCCTGTCATCAGAAGGCAGAGACTTGGCAGGATGCCTCAGGCAGAGGAAATCGACAAGACCAAGCCTGTCGAACTGGTCCAGAGAAGCGAATCTCCGGTCAAGAGCGAGAAGGAGAACAAGACCGCCGAGGCGAAACCGGACGATTTCGGTGACGTCGAGACTCCGGTCCAGAAAGAGGAGGTCGACAAGAACGCCCTGTTCCCGGGCATGAGCAAGAAAGACTCTTCGCTCGCCCCTCACGGAGCCACCGACCCCAAGGCGGAATTCAAGGCAGGACACCCCAAAGGCAACACTTCCGTCGGCAAGACCGACAGCGCCCCTAACGCGCATGTCAAGGGACGCAATGTTCTCGGTGCGCTTCCAAAACCTGACTACACAGTCCAGGACGAAGGCACCGTGGTGGTTGACATCTGGGTCGACAACTACGGCAACGTGACCAAGGCCGTGGCCGGCGCGATGGGCACCACCGTCAACAACCCTAAACTCTGGGCGGCCGCAGTCGCTGCCGCAAAGAACTCACATTTCAATCAGAGCGCGGATGCTCCTGCACTCCAGCAAGGAACAATCACGTACATATTCAAACTCAAATAATTTTTTAGAAGTGGCGTGAGCCACAGGTAAATCATGGATTACAACCACAAAGAGAGGCGTAGCGAGTACGCTGACCACAACGAGCCGCAGAATGGCTATTCAGCCGGCGGCAGGAAGCTCAGGCCAAGGAGAAGCTCCGGTCCTGCAGCGACATCATCCGCTTCCGGAGAATACCACTCCTACGACAATCACAGAAGTCATGAAGGAGAAGGCAGGAGAGGCGGGGACTATGGAAGACACTCCGGCTATCAGAGTCGTTCCGGCTATCAGAGTCGTTCCGGCTATCAGAGTCGTTCCGGCTATCAGGGCCGTTCAGGCCGTCCTGAGCACGGAAACGGTTTTGAACGCGGAAACGGAAGATACAACCGCGACGAGCGTCCTTCATATTCATCAGAACGTCCGGCATACTCATCGGAGCGTCCGGCATACTCTTCAGAAAGAAGAAGCTACGGAGAGCATTCCGAGGAGAGAAGGGAGAGAAGGCCTTCCTACGGACAGGGCCGTCCTCCTCGTCAGGGCGGTTCCTACGGTCACGGGAACGGACAGGGCTACGGCCCGCGCAGGAGTTACCGCAGGGACGATGAGAACGAAGAAGGCAGAACATATTCCAGCAGCCGCCCAAGCTACGGCCAGCACAGGGATCACGACGGAGAGGAAGGCGGAAGAAGGCCGTCATACGGCAGACCTTCCTACGGCAGACCGTCAGGCGGCAGACCTGGCTACGGGAGACCTGCAGGCGGTCACGGCAGGCGCAACTTCGACAACCATTTCACTGAAAAGGACGAGGAAGGCATAAGCCAGATGATTTCGAAGAGGCCTCAGATTGAGGACAATGCTTATTCCGACAACGATACCGCAGCCACTCCTATCAAGGAAGAGATCCGTCTCAACAAGTACATCGCCAACTCAGGTGTCTGCTCAAGGCGCGAGGCTGACAATTTCATCCTCGCAGGCGTGGTCACGGTCAACGGTGAGGTTGTCACCGAACTCGGCACCAAGGTCAATGTGATCACCGACGACATCCGGTTCAACGGCGAGAAGCTCAAGGGCGAGGAGAAAGTCTACATCGTGATGAACAAGCCTAAGGGATTCGTCACCAGCACCAGCGACCCTCATGCGGAAAAGACTGTCATGGACCTCATCAAAGACCTGGATGTCAGAGTGTTCCCAGTCGGAAGGCTTGACAAGAACACCACTGGTGTGCTGATGTTCACCAACGACGGTGAGATTGCGGAGCAGCTCACCCACCCGTCATTCAACAAGAAGAAGATCTACCAGGTCATCCTCGACAAGGCCCTCGACGAAGCCGACAAGGAGAAGATCCTCAACGAAGGACTCGACCTGAGCGACGGCAACATCAAGGCTGACGAGCTCGAATACATCGACGCACAGGACCACAGACGTCTCGGAATCGAGATCCATTCCGGAAAGAACAGGATCGTCCGCAGGATTTTCGAATCCCTCGGCTACGAGGTCAAGGCTCTTGACCGCGTCTACTTCGCCGGCCTTACCAAGAAGGGCCTGAAGAAGGGTGAATGGAGATTCCTCACTGCAGGTGAGACCAATGTTCTGAAGATGGGCGCCTATGTCTAGCCAGCAGGCAGCAAAGGAGCAC
>JAKSJH010000083.1 GCA_024398315.1 Bacteroidales bacterium | reverse complement strand
TCAGACCAAAAAGATTCATAAGAAATAAAGTTAATCATTTCAAAACAGCTTCTAACTGTATGTCACATTGCCTTCTCCCAGCGTCAGCTGACGCTGCGTAATTATCGCTACTTGGTACCGAAGATTCTGTCACCGGCATCACCAAGACCAGGGACGATGTAGGCATTCTCGTTGAGATGATCGTCAAGAGCAGCGACAAAGATGTCCACATCCGGATGAGCGGCCTGGACCTTCCTGACACCTTCCGGAGCGGCCACCAGGCACATCAGACGGATGTTGGTGCACCCATATTCCTTGATCTTGGTGATTGCGGCGATCGCACTTCCTCCTGTCGCAAGCATAGGGTCCGTGATGATGACCATTCTCTGCTGGATATCCTCAGGCATCTTGCAATAATAGAACACAGGCTCGTGAGTCTTCTCGTCACGGTACATGCCGATATGCCCAACCTTGGCCACAGGAAGGAGCTTGAGAATTCCGTCACACATGCCAAGGCCGGCCCTCAGGATCGGCACTACAGCAAGTTTCTTTCCCGAAATCTCACAAGCAGTCATCTTGCAGATAGGTGTTTCAATCTCAATTGGAGAGAGAGGCAGATCAGAAGTGAGCTCATAGCCCATGAGCATTCCGATTTCCATAAGAAGCTCGCGGAAATCCTTGGTTCCGGTCTTCTTGTTCCTCATGATGGTCAGCTTGTGCTGGACCAGAGGATGATTTACGATGTGCAGCTGGCTCATAATATGTTTCAGTGTTATTGGTTTATCAATACACAAATTTACTCATATTCTTTGACATTGGTTCGCATTTGTTAGTAAAAAGCAGTATCTTGTGCTCATAGAAAAAAACTAACCACATTTCACAATGGGAACACAACTCAATCCTCAAGCAATCTATGATGTAAAACCGCTCGGTAAAAGGAAAATCCTTCTTCTTGGTTTCCAGCACATGTTCGCAATGTTCGGAGCCACCGTCCTGGTCCCAGCCCTCACCGGGCTTTCTGTCAGCGCGACACTTCTGTTCGCCGGTATCGGCACTCTGCTCTTCCACCTGCTGACAAAGCTCAAGGTGCCGGCATTCCTCGGATCCTCATTCGCATTCATCGGCGGATATGCCGCCGTAGTGGCAGCAGGTGCCGAACTTGGAATGTCACAGGCAGCATCGCTTCCATACGCCTGCATCGGAGTATTCTTCGCAGGACTCATGTACTTCATCCTTGCAGGTCTCATCAAAGCCTTCGGAGTCAAGAAGGTGATGAAGTTCTTCCCTCCTGTCGTGACCGGTCCTATCATCATCGCGATCGGTCTCACCCTTTCAGGATCAGCGATCAACAACTGCAGCACCAACTGGTGGATAGCCCTTCTCGCTGTCGCAATCATCATCGTGGCCAACATCTGGGGCAAGGGAATGATAAAGATCATTCCTGTGCTTCTGGGCGTAGTCGGTTCATACATCATCGCCTCCTGCTTCTCCCTCGTGGACTTCACTCCTGTCAAGGAAGCCGCATGGATAGGAATGCCTTTCAAGATGCAGGACACGGCATTCCATGTCTAACTGGGGGCTTGTGATCACCGCCATCATCACCATCCTGCCGATCTCCCTGGCCACCATGGTCGAGCATATCGGTGACATCTGCGCGATCTCATCCACAACCGGGAGAAACTATCTTGAGGATCCGGGACTGCACCGCACATTGATGGGCGACGGACTCGCCACCGCGGTCGCATCCCTCTTCGGAGCACCTGCAAACACAACTTACGGAGAAAACACAGGCGTGCTCAACATCACCAAGGTCTTCGACCCTATGGTCATCCGTCTGGCAGCCTCCCTCGCCATCTTCTTCGCCTTCTGCCCGAAATTCGCGGCAATCGTAGCAGTAATGCCTGCAGCGACGATCGGTGGAGTCAGTCTTGTCCTCTACGGTATGATTTCAGCAGTCGGTGTCAGGAACCTTGTCGAGAACCAGGTTGACCTCACCAAATCCCGCAACCTTCTCATCGCAGCCCTCATCCTCGTCCTCGCCATCGGTATCAACTACGGTCCTGGCAACATCGCATTCTCGATCGGCAAGGTCACCATCGCCCTTTCAGGTCTTGCAGTGGCAGCCCTCACAGGCATCATCATGAATGCAATCCTTCCTGGAAACGACTATGAGTTCGGTTCAAACGACCGCGGAGACAGCGCTGTCAACTTCGGAGCCGACCGTAAAGCCGGTGAGGAATAAAGCAAGGTGACCGCACCGTCCATGGTGGAAGCAAGAATGTAGCAGGAGCCATTCTTCCCTTCCCACACGGTCATCGGATTGACCAATGCTTCAGCAATCTTGTATGCCCAGAGACGAGACCCGTCCTGGGCATTGAAGCATACTATGTTCCCCTTGTCAGTAGGCATCAGGACATCCGCACCGACCGCCGAGATGCAGGTTGGGGATATCTCATAGCCTGCGCCTGTCTCGGACTTCCAGCTGACTGACAGGGACGATGCATCCATCGCCGTGATCGTGTGCCACATGGACTTGCAATACACAGTCCTGCCATCCGGAGAGACTCCGACCGACTCCCTTGCGGAGGCATCAAGATGGCTCAGTTCCTCCCCAGTAGCTGCATCGAGCACATAAAGTCTTCTGTCAGGGACAGCAATGAATATCTTGCCTTCGGACTTGACAGGCCATGTCGCTGCCGGAGAATACATCCTTGACGGTTTCGTGCACATCCATGTCCATTGCAAAGTGCCGGTGTCAGGATTGAGAGAATACAGTTTGTTCGCCCAGGTGCCGAAGACCACCTGCTGATCATCCACGTAAGGACGGCATTCCACAAAACCGCTCACTTCTGAATATTCCCAGACGGTCTTCCCTGTTTTAAGGTCCAGCGCCCTGAACACGCCGTCCGAAGCCCCGATGAACACCTTGCCGCCACGGATTACAGGACTTCCAAGGACTGACTTTCCGGCCTTTGCCTTCCAGACCACCTTGCCGTTCCTGGAATTCAGGCCATAGACGCACCCGTCAGTACATCCGAATACAAGGGTCTTTCCAGACACGGCCGGAGTTGAGAATATCTTTCCAGGAAAGCCTGAGGACCATACAACGGATCCATCCTTGAGAGAGATGCATCTGACATACCCGGACGCTGTTGCATACCATGCCCTGTTCTTTTCCCTGGCGAAGCCTGCAACGATGTTGCTGTTGTCACGGAACTGCCATACCGGCTTGACAGGAGCGCCCTCGTTGACATCATACCGCATCCATGGATAACTTTCCGGCAGGCCATGGCTGTCATAGCTGACAGTATCCTTGACCGGGCAGAGGGTCTTCTCGTACCAAGGTTCAAGCAGGACGGCGGTGTCTCCGATCAGCCGTCTCTCCGAGATGGAGATCCTGTCACCATTGATTGAGACGATGTTGTAGCCCGGATTCCCCTGCGCCGGAAGGCTCGAACGACCGAGCGCTCCCGGAAGGCCGTCATAGTCGAGAGATGTGTTGACATGCCAGTGACCACCCAGAGCCAGTTGAGTGCCTATCCTTTTCAGTTCCCTGGTCACATCGAAGTAATTGAGTACAGAAGTGTCTTGAGGATAATGATTCACGAATATGGTCCTCTCCCCCGGCTCCAGTCCTCTCAACCACTCCATGCTTTCCTGCGGGACCAGGGCCGGAGCCATCCTCATGTCAGGACCGCAGCTGCAACCGATGAACCTCCAGCCCTTCAGGCTGAACTCGAATGTCTCGTAGCCGAACACCTTGCGGAAAGTGTTGCATCCGCTTTCGGACCATTTCGCGTCATGGTTTCCCGGAACGACATAGTACTTGTACTTGAGAGAATCCAACATGGACTTGACATCCGCAATCTCCTCATCGGTCCCGAAGTCGGTCATGTCCCCGGCGAACATCACGAAATCAAGGTCGTCGAAAGTGTTGACATCGGCCAGACAGCGGCTCAGCGCCCTGGCCGAACCGGAACCCTTGGCATAGTGGCAGTCAGTAAGGAAAGCGAACCTGATGGACTGGTCCTGAGCCGGTAAGGACATGATGGAGAACAGCAGCGACAATGCTGTGGCAATGATTTTTCCGGACATATTGTTTTCAGCAGTTTTGTTCAGACACAAATTTAAGAAGTTGTTTTGAAATGGTTCTAACAAATATGGTGGAAAATAACTATCTTGCGAACTGGCAACAACAAAAGTGAAAAATGGAAAGAAGGGATTTTCTCAAGACAGCCACAGCCGCGACGGCCGGTTCGGTCCTTGTCGCCGGAGGTCTGATGACAGGATGCAAGGGCAAGGAAGTCCGGCCGTGCGGCATCAACACGACCGGGACCGGAAAGATGAGACTCAGCTTCGAGCCTTACGAACTTCAGCTGAAGCACACTTTCACCGTAGCGTCATATTCAAGGAAGACCACCCCGGACGTCCAGGTCAGGATCGACTTCGAGGGTCTGACAGGCTACGGCGAGGCATCCATGCCCCCATACCTCGGCCAGACCGTGGAAAGCGTGTCGGCCTTCCTTTCGAAGGTGGACCTCGGTCAGTTCAACGACCCGTGCCGTCTGGATGACATCCTTTCCTACATCGACGGAATCAACGAGGGGGACACTGCGGCCAAAGCGGCAGTCGACATCGCCCTGCATGACCTCGCGGGCAAGATAATGGGCCAGCCTTGGTACCGGATCTGGGGGCTCAGTCCCGAGAAGGCTCCGGACACCACATTCACCATAGGAATAGACACGCCCGATGTCGTGCGCGAAAAGACAAAGGAATGTGCGGACAAGTTCAACATCCTGAAAGTCAAGGTCGGACTTGACAACGACAAGGAGATGATCGAGACCATCAGGGAGATAACTGACCTCCCGATTGCCGTCGATGCAAACCAGGGATGGAAGGACAGACAGCAGGCTCTGGACGAGATATTCTGGCTGCAGGAGCACGGGATCGTGATGGTGGAGCAGCCCATGCCGAAGGAAAGGCTCGACGACAACGCCTGGATCACCGAGAACAGCCCCCTTCCGATCTTTGCGGACGAGGCCATACAGAGACTCAAGGACATCCCTTCCATCAAAGGAGCATATTCAGGAATCAACATCAAGCTGATGAAGTGCACCGGAATGAGGGAAGCCTGGAAGATGCTAAACTACGCCAGGGCGGAAGGCATGAAGGTGATGGTAGGTTGCATGACCGAGACTTCCTGTGCAGTGTCAGCGGCCGCTCAGCTCTCGCCTGCAGTGGACTTCGCCGACCTTGACGGCAACCTGCTGATCAGCAACGACCGCTTCGAAGGGATGACGGTCGTTGACGGTAAGATCACCCTCCCGGAAAGACCGGGAATCGGACTGGAAACAATCTAATAACTGGATACAATGGCAATGAAAAAGAAAGAGATCATTCTCTGGGTTCTTGTGGCGCTCGCACTGGCGGCAAACATCTGGCTCCCGAAGCAGCACAGGAAATATTCATGGGAAAGGGACCTCAGCCAGAGACTGGCGGCAGACTTCTGCGCCACAAGGGAAGAAGTCAAGGACTATGTCAAGAACTACATCCCTGACGTCACCGACGCACAGATCGACGAGTGGACCGCTTCAGGCAAGCTCGAGAACATGCAGATCGGAAAGGAGACCAGGTATTTCAACCATGCCGGTCCGAACCTGTTCAGGATAGTACCGGAACTGGTTGAAATCAAGGCGAAAGCTGAAGGAGAGGCCCAGGGGACTCTCAGCGGACGCCGGAAAGACGATGCAGACATCATCCCGCTGATCAGGGCAGACGTGGCTGATGCCATAGCAGCAGGTTCTGACAATCCTTACCTGGCACAGAAGAAGAGAATCAGGTTCAGCTACTCCATAACCGTTCCGGCGAACACACTCCGCAGGGGAAGCACACTCCGCTGCTGGCTGCCGTTCCCGAGGCAGGACGTGGCCAAGCAGACAGACATAAAGCTCATCAGGGCCGGAATCGACTCGGTGGACATTCCTGAGAGCAGGATAGTCCATTCGGATCCTGCATGCCACCACAGCAGCATCTATTTCGAGACAAAGGTGAAGGAAGGGAGAAGCACGACCTTCTACGAGGTCTTCGAATACACCCTCGCAGGAGAATGGCATCCGATCGACCCGGAGACAGTTCTTCCATACGACAAAAACAGCGAACTCTACAAGGAGAACACTTCCGAAAGGTCAAACATCGTCTTCTCGGACAGGATCCGCAGCATAGCAGATTCGCTTACCCGCGGCATCGACAATCCTTACCTCCAGGCCAAAGCCATCTTCACCTGGGTCGACGCCTTCCCGTGGGCTTCCGCCCGTGAGTACTCCACAATCGAGAACATTCCTGAATATGTACTCACAAACGGCCACGGAGACTGCGGCCAGGTCACGCTTCTGTTCATGACCCTCTGCCGCGCAAAAGGCATCCCTACAAGATGGCAGAGCGGTTTCAGCTGCCATCCGAACGGTCAGAACCTGCATGACTGGTGCGAGGCCTATTTCGAGGGCTGCGGATGGGTCCCAGTTGACCAGAGCTTCGGAGTCAGCTCATATTCAGACTACTTCTACTTCGGCGGACTTGACCCTTACAGGCTGATTGTCAACAACGATTTCTCCGGAGAGCTGTCCCCTGCCAAGAAATATCCCCGTAGCGAGACAGTCGACTTCCAGAGAGGAGAAGTCGAATGGGAAGGCGGAAACCTGTATTTCAACCAGTGGGATTACGAATTCAACGTGGAATTCCTGGACTAGACAGGTAACGGATTACTTGAAGGACACCCTCAGACCGAATGTCATCACGAAGTCCAGAGGGTGTTCTTTGTAGATTGTCTGGACAGAGGAGCCATCATTGAAATGATAGCTGACACCCGGCTCGAAATAGATGCCGAAATTCTTCAGAATATTGGCCTGGGCACCTGCGGAAGCATTGACGGACCAGAGCAGCGGATCGATGCTGATCTTGCTTTCAGTGCTGCTCATGAGGGCTCCGGAAACATATTCAGAAGAAATCTTCGTGCCGGCGATGCACTTCTCCATCATTCCACCGCCGCTCAGGTAGAAGGAGAAAAGCCCGGCATCAGCAAGGTTGCATGTAAGATTGAGCGGGATTCCAAGATACTGCAGAGACTGCTTGTCCTCCGAAGTGGCGACTCCGCTTGCAGTAGTGAAGTTGCTGGAAAGTTTCGTCCATGCCAGACCGCTCTCAACAGAAAGCCTATCGGTCATTCTCCACGATGCAGTGGCCGCTACTCTGACAGGACGGTAATGTCTTGTGGTTGTGTTGACATCCGGAAGCTTGGAGAGCGGGACACGGCGCATCGGTCCGTTGCTGACCGTACCCTCGGCCTCGTCGCCTTCATCTTCGGCAGAGCCCGGATTGGAAGGGGCTGCTCCGCGATAGAACATCCTGGAATCAAACACGTTCTGGCTTCTGCTCTCTGTCATGGCACCGGACACAAGGATGTCCATAGCAGACAATCCTTTTCTACGCCCGGAAGGTTCGTCAAAAGATGACCGACCGCTCCAATCCTCCCCATCACGGATAGTGACAGACTCAGGCACATACATTTCCTGGTCCTCAGCATTTTCGGGAATGGGATCGGAGACGTCAGGGGAGCTGACAGAGACGTCAGCCTCCCCGTTTTCATCTCCAGCCGGAAACACGACCGGCGCCTCGTCCGAGACTTCACGTCTGGAGACTTCGGTACAGGTCTCTGTCAACGCCGCGAGCATCGATTTGCCCGCCCGGCTGAGTCCGTCGGCGTTGGTTGCAGCTTCTGCGAGACTGGCTTCCCCGGTGTGTACTGAAGAAGAAGGGTTGGTTGGAGAAGTCTCTGTCGTCTCAACCACTGAAGCTGTAGGTTTGTCAGAAGAATCCTTGGGACGGTCAACAAAGAGGAGAACCACGACCGCTACGGCAGCGGCAGCAGCTCCGACGGAGCGCCACAGCCACGGCAGCGTAACGACAGTGCCATGCTTTCTTCCCTTGGCAGGAACTGATGAGACAATCTCGTCCCACAGCCCGTCAGGGGCGGCTTCCTCGAAACCGTCCATCCCCTCACGGCTGCTGTCAAGCCAATCCTTTCTCATCATTTCTTACCTTTATTCCTGTTATCAATATATTCCTTTATCTTTCTGGCCAGTATCGCCTTGGCCCTGTGCAGCTGCGAAGCTGACGTACTTTCACCGATTCCCAGCAGCGATGCAATCTCCTTGTGGCTCTTCTGCTCGAAGACATACAAGTTAAAAACACTTCTGTAGCCGTCCGGCAGGGCCTTCACCATGTCCTGGATCACCTGCGTCGGAACATCCTCCAAAGGAGGCCCGTCATCTTCCTCGACCGCATCGGGCATGTCCCATTTGTATTCCACAGTCGAAGTCTTCCTGCTGTCCCTCAGACGCCGCAGCGCCTCGTTGACCATCACCTGCCTCATCCATGCTCTCAAAGAACCTTCCCCCCTGTATTCAAACTTGTCAAGACTTGTGAATATCTTGACAAATCCATCCTGAAGGACATCATGCAAGTCCCTCCGGTCAGGTACGTAGCGTGAAGTGACAGCCGTGAGGAACTTCGAGTAGCAGTCGTAAATCTGCCTCATCGCCTCCCTGTCGCCTTCCCTGGCCCTCGTGATGGCTTTTCTTTCCTGTTCTTCCAACATCGCCATCACTTTGACTTACACTCGAACGGCAGGGTCACCAGCCCGTCGTAGGAATAACTGTGAAGAACCACCGGAGACGTACCGCCACTTTCGACCCGGAGATAATCCCGGATCAGAAACGCTACGATGAACTCCTTCCAAACAAGATCCCCATCATCATCACGCTCATGCCTGAGATAGAAATCCGAAGGTTCCGACGGATCGACCTCCAGGGAGAAACCGCTCTCGGTTGTCTCCTTGGTGCACCTGGCAGCCAGATGGAGGGTCAGATAGCCGTCTTCACAGCTCGTAAGCCAGTCGGCATACACTATCACAGGGCTGTTGTCCTTTTCGAATCTCTTGACAGGAGACTGCACTTTCAAAGGCTTGCGGGTGGTGATCTGCTCCATCTGGTTGACGCGGACCTTACTGGTGAAGGATCCGCTTTGTCCGGAAAGTTCCGTGTAGTTCAGAAGAGCCCTTACCTCCTCGCTGTAAGGATTCGTCCAGCCGACTGGCTCGAGAGTAGTATCATCCCCTAACTGGAAATAGCTGATTCCATCGGATCCGCTCTTCACAGTGACGATAGCATTGTACTTCCCGCTGTAGGAATCCAAGGTCTCATACATCATGTCTTCATTCTTTGAGCATGAGCCTAAGATCACCGCGACGGAGAAAACGATAATGCAATACGACCAGATACGCATCAGTCCGCCCATCTTAACATCAGTGTTGATCAAGTGTTGTCGACTATAGAAATCCATGAAAGAGTAAATTCTTGCACTAAAATCGCAAAAAAAAATTAACTTGCAGTCATAAAAGACAACGAACTTGATAAATATAACCCATCCATGCACAAGAAAGACCTGCTGAAGCTAGCGATTTCCTTCATCCCACTCGTCATTCTGATTGTCCTGCTGGGGCTTGACGTTGGCATATTCGGAAGCGATTCCATCCTCGGAGCAAGCCAGATATCCCTGCTCGTGGCGAGCGGGGCATGCATCATCCTTGCCATGTGGCTATACAAGAAAGAATGGAAGGAATTCGAAGACGCCATGAAAGAGAATCTGGGAGAAATCAGCACAGCAATCATCATCCTTCTCCTTATCGGTGGTATCTCGGGCACTTGGACCATGAGCGGGATAGTGCCGACCTTCATCTGTTACGGTGTCAGGATCATCAGCCCCAAGGTCTTCCTGCTGACGGCCTGCGCCATCTGCGCCATAGTCTCACTCATGACAGGCAGTTCCTGGACCACGATTGCGACAATAGGAGTCGCCCTCCTAGGAATCGGAAGAGCCGAAGGCTTCAGTGACGGCATGATAGCAGGAGCGATAATCTCAGGAGCCTATTTCGGCGACAAGATCTCCCCTCTTTCCGACACCACGGTCCTGGCTTCATCTATGTGCAAGGTCCCTCTCTTCACACACATCCGGTACATGCTTAAGACCACGGTGCCGTCCATCACGCTGACTTTGATCATATTCCTCGTCCTGGGGCTTTCCCACGACGGAACGGACGCCGGCCTGATCAATGAATATTCAAGGATCCTCAACGATAGTTTCAACATCACGCCGTGGCTGCTCATAGGCCCGGTGCTGACTGCAGTCCTGATCGCCAGGAAGGTTCCGGCAATCCCCGTCCT
>JAKSJH010000082.1 GCA_024398315.1 Bacteroidales bacterium | reverse complement strand
ATATTGTATTGTCAAGGACTTATTAAAAGCTACCCTTTTTCAGTGCCCTCGCCACATGAATGGGGGGACCAGGCCGCCAGGCCTGGTGGGATGAGCGGAGCGAAGTCTTCATCACCCCCACCCTTCCGCAGGTGCAAAGACACAATATTCTTTCATATATTCAAAAAAAAACGGTACATTTGCAACCGTAAACCTAACTCTGAGGATGGATTTGCCTGCTTGCAACCTCAGTCTTAAAAAATGCTAAAAATATGAACTATCTCTTTACTTCGGAATCTGTTTCCGAGGGCCATCCGGACAAAGTGGCCGACCAGATTTCAGACGCAGTCCTTGACGAATTCCTCCGCCAGGACCCGCACTCCAAAGTCGCATGCGAAACATTCTGCTCCACAGGACTCGTGGTAGTCGGAGGAGAAGTCCTTTCTGACGATGCCTATGTCGACATCCAGAAGACCGCCCGCGACACCATACTTAGAATCGGCTACGACAAAGCTGACTACATGTTCGACGGAAACTCCTGTGGAGTGCTGTCCGCCATCCATGAACAGAGCCAGGACATCAACCGCGGCGTCGTAAGAGAGAATCCGGACGAGCAGGGTGCCGGAGACCAGGGAATGATGTTCGGCTACGCATGCCGCGACACCGAGGACTACATGCCCCTCCCTCTTTATCTCTCCCATGTCACGCTCCAGGTTCTTGCCGACATCCGCCACAACCAGCCGAAGCTGATGCCTTACCTCAGGCCTGATGCCAAGTCGCAGTTCACCATTGAATATGACGGAGAGACCAACCGCCCCGTCAGAGTCCACACCATCGTCATCTCCACCCAGCATGACGAATTCGTGGATGCCTCCCTCGGGAAGATGAGCATGGCAGAAGCTGTCGAGAAATACGGAAGTGCTGTCGTCGACAAGGCGATGCATGACAAAATCGAGAAAGATGTCAAGAAGATCCTCATCCCGAGGATCAAGTCAGTGATCGACCCTCACGCCGCCGCCCTGTTCAAGGACGATTTCATCCTCCATGTCAACCCTACCGGAAAATTCGTGATCGGAGGACCTCACGGGGACACCGGACTCACAGGAAGAAAGATCATTGTCGACACCTACGGAGGAAAGGGAGCACACGGCGGCGGAGCATTCTCCGGCAAGGATCCTTCAAAGGTGGACCGTTCGGCAGCCTATGCCGCAAGGTACATCGCCAAGAACCTTGTCGCTGCAGGCGTCGCAGACCAGATGCTCGTCCAGGTAGCCTACGCAATCGGCGTGGCAAGGCCGGTGAGCATCAGCGTGAACACGTACGGAACCGCCAACAAGGATTGCAAGGCCATGGCCGGAGTCGCTCAAAAGGATGCTGACGCATTCATCGCAAGAAAGATCGAGGAACTTTTCGACCTTCGCCCTGCCGCAATCATCCGCAAGTTCGAGCTCACGAATCCGATCTACGAACCGACCGCGGCCTATGGTCATTTCGGCAGGAAGCCATATTCAAAGAAGATGACCCTCATCCGCGAAGGCAAGGAGGTGACCCGCGAGGTAAGGTTCTTCACATGGGAGGAACTCGACTCCGTCGGAGCCGTCCGAAAATCCTTCGGGATCTGACAACAACCGAAAAAAGAAAAGACCAGGACTATTCGCCGCGCTCCATTTCGCGGCGAATGTCTTTTTCACGGATGGTGGCCCGCTTGTCGAACTCCTTCTTTCCTCTCGCCAGAGCGATCACCAGCTTGGCCAGGCCGTCATCATTGATGAAAAGCTTGACGGCAGCGATGGTAAGGCCCTTCTCCTTGACGGAAGAACGGAGATGGCGCAGTTCCTTCTTGGTAAGCAGAAGCTTCCGGTCACGCAAAGGTTCGTGCTGGCCCCAGGAACCCCAGAAATACTTGGCCACGTTCATGCCCTTGACATAGAGCTCTCCATCCACGAAATAGCAGAACGCATCGACAAGGGAAGCCTTGCCGGCGCGGATGGACTTGATCTCGGTGCCCACGAGCACGATTCCGGCCTCGTAGGTTTCGAGGAACTCGTAGTCGAACGAGGCCCTCTTGTTGCGGATTTCAACCTTATGTTCCTTCTGCTTTGCCATATTCATTGCAAAGATACACTTTTCTGTGCTTTTGCAAAGAGGAAGTCAGGGCTTCCGGACACTTTTATTTGGGCATTTGCCGCAGAATCAGTAAGTTTGTGGATTACGAACAATTTACAAAAAGAAAGATGAAAAGAATCTTCTCCGCTATTCTGGCCCTCATCGCCATTGTAGCAATGCCTTCATGCTCGAAGTACAAGTATGAGACAGTCAAGGGCGACCCGATGGGCGCCAGGATATACACTCTTGACAACGGACTGAAAGTCTACATGTCCGTCAACAAGGAGCAGCCAAGAATCCAGACCTACATAGCCGTCAGAGTCGGAAGCAAGAACGACCCTCATGAGACCACCGGACTGTCCCACTACCTGGAGCACCTGATGTTCAAGGGCAGCGAAAGCTTCGGCACGTCCGACTATGAAGCAGAGAAACCGCTCCTCGATTCGATCAGGACCCTCTTCGAGGTCTACAGGACCAAGACCGACCCTGCAGAAAGGGCACGGATCTACCACCAGATCGACACTGTCAGTTATGAAGCCTCCAAGATTGCCATTCCGAATGAATATGACAAGCTGATGGCCGTGATCGGAGCCGACGGAAGCAACGCCTTCACCTCCAGCGACATGACCGTCTACACAGAAGACATCCCTTCCAACCAGATAGAATCATGGGCGAAGATCCAGGCCGACAGGTTCATCCACCCAGTGATCCGCGGATTCCACACCGAACTTGAAACCGTCTATGAGGAAAAGAACATGAGCCTCACCGAGGACGACTCCAAAGCCATGGAGGCGATTGACTCCGTCCTGTTCAAACGCCATCCTTACGGTCTGCAGACCACCCTGGGCACCCAGGAGCATCTGAAGAACCCGTCAATCATCAACATCGAGAACCACAGGAACAACTTCTACGTGCCGAACAACATCGCCATCTGCGCGGCGGGAGACTTCGAACCTGACGAGTTCGTGGCGATCGTCGAGAAGTATTTCGGCGACTGGAAGCCGAATCCGGACATCAAGATGCTTGAATATGAGAAAGAGGAACCAATATCGACTCCTGTCGAGAAGAACGTCTACGGCCTTGACGCCGAATTCGTGATGATGGGATGGAGGACTCCTGGAAGCAAGGACATCGAAAGGAGTGAAGTCGGCGACATCGTCAGGTCCGTCCTGTTCAACGGGACAGCCGGACTTGCAGACCTGGACCTCGTCCAGGCCCAGAAGATCGGCTATTTCGGAGCCTTCAACTATTCCAGACCGGACTACGGCGAATTCATGCTCTACGGCTACCCTCGCCAGGGACAGAAACTGGAAGAAGTACGCGACCTCATGCTTGAGGAAGTTGCGAAACTCCGCAGCGGAGACTTCGACGAATCTCTAATCCAGGCCACCGTCAACAACATCAAGCTTAGCAAGATGCGCCAGCTGGAGAGCAATGAGAGCAGGGTCTCTGCTTTCACAGATTCTTTCATCAACGGACACGAATGGAAAGACGACGCCCTCGACATGCAGAGAATCGAGAAGATCACCAAGCAGCAGGTGGTCGACTTCGCCAACGACTACCTCAGCGCCGACAGCTATGTTGCGGCATTCAAGAGAATCGGTTCCGACAAGTCCATCCAGAAGATCGCGGCTCCGCAGATCACTCCGATCGAGACCAACAGAAACAAGCACAGCGCCTTCCTCGACGAGATCAGCGGAACCGAAGTCACCCCTATCGAGCCGGTCTTCATCGATTTCTCGAAGGACATGTCCGTCCAGAAAGTGGCCGACGGCGTCAGACTTCTCTACAAGAAGAACAATCTCAACGACATATCCTCACTCAGCTGCGTCTACAGCACCGGCAGCGGAAACGACCCGAGGCTTGACATCGCATTCCAGTACCTCGACTACCTCGGGACCCCGACCAGGTCAGCCGAACAGATCAAGAAGGAGATGTACGCCCTCGCTTGCAGTCCGAGGCTTTCTGCGGGCAACACCCAGTCTGTCATCGGAGTGAGAGGTCTTGACGAGAACATCGGCCAGGCGATGGACATTGTCGAGGACCTCATCCTCAACGCCCAGCCTGACGAAGATATTCTCAGCAGCCTCAAGTCGGACATCTTGAAGACCCGTTCGGACAACAAGCTGAGCCAGAGAGCATGCTTCACGGCGCTCCAGAACTATGTCATGTACGGTCCTGAGCACATCAAGAGGACTACTCTCACCAACGGTCAGATAGATTCCCTTACCTCAGAGGAACTCCTCAACCTCGTCAAGGAGACATATTCAAAGCAGCACGACATTCTCTACTACGGTCCTTCGGACGAAGCGGAGGCCAAGGCCGGAGCGACAGCCCACCACAAGATAGCAGCAAGCCCGGAAGCCATTGAAAAGCAAGTGCCTGCCTACAGGAAGAATACTGGCAGCGAGGTGTTCATCGCCCCATACGACGCAAACCAGTTCTATTACATCCAGTACTCCAACAGAGGTGAGAAGTACGACGTCGCCAACGATGCCGACCTCGAAATCTACAACACCTATTTCGGCAGCGGGATGAACGCCATTGTCTTCCAGGAAATGAGAGAGGCGAGAGGACTGGCATATTCAGCATCCGCCTTCGTCCGCACCCCTGGCTACAAGGAGCAGGACTACACCTTCTACGCATTCATCGCCTCGCAGAATGAAAAACTGCAGGAAGCTGTCGAGGCCTTTGACGACATCATCAACAACATGCCGGAGTCAGAGGCAGCGTTCGACATCGCCAAGACCTCCATCCTCGCCAACCTCCGCACCCAGAGAACCGTGGGAGCTGATGTTCTCTACGAATATCTCGACCTTGAGGACCTCGGGCTCAAAGAGGATGCGAACAAGGCTCTGTTCGAGAAGATCCAGGGAATGACCCTCGAGGATGTCAAGGCCATCCAGCAGAAGTGGATCAAGGGACGCACCTACACCTACGGTCTCCTCGGTGACCAGAGCGGCTTCGACCAGGAGTTCGTCAACTCGCTCGGTCCTGTCACCCAGCTCACCCTGACTGACATATTCGGCTACTAGACCGACAGGAGGCAATAAAAACAGAGGCCTGACGGAAATCGCTTCCCGCCAGGCCTCTGTCATATACCAGCCATCACATGGCGGAGATTGCCTCTTCGCTCAGATCGGTCATGCGGCTTATCTGGTCCAGGGACAATCCCATCTCTTTCATCCTTGAAGCCACCTCTGCTTTCCCTTCTGCTTTCCCTTCAGCGAATTTCTTCTTGGCAAGGAATTCCTTTTCCGCAGCGATCTGAACTTCGTCACGGATCATGTAGTCATAAGTATCAAGTTCTTCCTGTGTAATATACATTCTGCTCACCGTCTTGAAGAATTCGTCAAAATAGCCGCCATCAAGTTCCTTGGGTCTTTCATCCAGATTCTTTGTATTCCTTAATGCATATGAAAACTTCTCCAGGAAAGACAGCCCGTCTTTCAACTCCTTCACGACCGGCAACTGCAAAAATAAGTAATTCAATTTGTTTGACAAAACCGTTCCACTGTCATCCATCCGTACACAAGCACGCCTTACCAATTGATTCCTGACACAATCAGGTTCCCCACCAAGATCCATTATATAGTTCAACACACTGACAATGTACAACGGCTGAATCTCATCATAGCGTTCTCCATTTTTCAACATGCGGCGGAGAGGATCTCCAGAATATGTCATCAACCTGTCCGGGAAATATAAATATTCCCTGTTCTGCATCTCAACGACGAATGTGCTTCCGTCTTCATCTTCACACCTGACGTCAAAGATCGATCTTTTGTCCCTTGTCGTCGGACCGACAACCTCTGTGTCCAGATAAGTCAGTTTTGAAATATGCCTGTCAGGAATCATTGCTTGAAGAAATCCCTTAAGGACAATCTCGTTTTTCATCAGGATTTTGAATCCAACATCGAAAGTCGGGTCAATGTACGCCGATTCAATCTCTCTGTTTCTTTCCATAGTGTTCAGTAATAAACAATTAAGCGGATGCAAGATATATAATCAGTATTTGATTGGATGCAAAAAACAGAAATACAGGGGGGTCCGGTACTTTTTATTTCTATATTTGTAGCCATGAGAACAATCTTGAATGGTGTATTAACGGCACTTGCGATGGCTGTTGCCATCCAGGCATGCTCTGTAACAAAAGATAGCGAGGAGACTTTCGAATCCCCTCTGAACACAAGTTTCGATGACGGACTGGTGGCGACTGACGCCATCGGAAGGACTCTTCCGACATATTCAGAGGCTGGCGACGTCAAGCCCGGAAGCTATGTAGGCCTGTTCTACTGGCTCTGGCACAGCAAGCTGAGAAACAACTGCGCCGAAGAATGGGACTGGAACGTCACTCTCTCCAACGAGAGACAGCCTCAGAGATACGACTGGCAGTTCGCTGAATATTACTGGGCCAAGCCCGAACTCGGCTACTACCACTCGACAGACAAGTTCGTGATGCACAAGCACATGAACCTTTTCTGCCTGATGGGAATCGATTTCCTTTTCCTGGACTTCACCAACGACTTCGGTGACTTTGACGCAGAAGCCCTCAGGACTCTCATAGAAGTCGTAAGGGAGGTCAAGGATTCGGGAGCCAACCCTCCGAAGCTGGTGCCGTTCTTCAACGCAGGCCACGACGGACCGAAGCACAACATGCCATATTCATTCTACGAGAAATACTACAACGAGTTTGTGAAGGACGGCAGCAACGACGACCTCTGGTTCGTCTATCAGGGAAAGCCGCTCATTCTCGCACCGGGAAAGCACCCTTCCGACTCTGCCCTCAACGACACCTTCACCTGGAGAAGCATGTGGTCGGCCTTCGACCCTTCCATCAAGGACAAGTGGCGCTACTTTGACAACTGGTCCAACGAACCTCAGGGCCCGCACCCGGCCTGGAACGACGGACAGATTGAGCAGATGGTCGCCTCCAAGTCACTCGGAGGCCCTATCTGGGAGTTCATGACCTACGGAGGAAGCAGTTCGACTCTCGACCATGCTCCTGAATACGACCAGTACTACATCGACCCTGAGAACAAGCTGAAAGGCCTCTTCTTCCAGGAACAGGCCGACAAAGCCCTCGAGATGCGTCCTCCGATCCTCTGTGTCACCGGCTGGAACGAATGGAAGGCCGGAGCATGGCCCGCCGGACAGGACCTTGTCGACATCAAACTGAAGTTCCGCGGGGAATATGTCCCGCTCGGCGGCTACTATTTCGTCGACGAATGGAACCAGGAGTTCAACCGCGACTTCGAGCCTCAGGATGATCCAGAATATTCAGACACCTACTACTACCAGCTCGCCTCCTTCATCCGCAAGTACAAGGGAATGACCCCGCCTCAGAAAGCAAGCCGCCCCCGCACCATCAAGGTAGACGGCAGTTTCAAGGCTTGGGAAAAGGTCAGTCCGGTGTTCAGGGATTTCAAGGGAGACACCCGGATCCGCAACCATGAAGGCACCCCGAAGGGCATTGAATATGTCGACAGCACTGCCAGAATCGACATCGTGGAGTCACGGGTAGCCCATGACGACGACTTCGTCTATTTCTACGTCAAGGCCGCGGACGACCTTGGCTCCTACAGACTTGGCAACTGGATGTATCTGTTCATCGACCGGGACAAGGACAAGGCCACGGGATGGGAGGGCTATGACTTCGCAGTCAATCTCGATGTGCTCTCCGACAGCAGGACAACCCTGAAGAAGAGGGTCGGAGACACCTGGGAGACTGTCGCCGAATGCGACTACAGATGCGAAGGGCAGCAGATGCAGATTGCTGTCCCGAAAGCCGCACTTGAGATCTCCGGCAAGCCTTCCTTCTATTTCCACTGGATGGACAACATGCAGAAACTCGACGAGATCAGCGAGTTCTTCCTGCACGGAGATTCGGCCCCGGAACGGCGCTACAACTACTTCTACGACGCAATCTGACCCGGGTCAGGAATCAGTTCTGTCACTCGGCGGGAAGCATCTCGTCGATCAGCCACTGCGCTCCGCCGACCTCCTTCACGAGGAAGAGCAGATAGCGGATGTCGAGGGTTATGTTACGGCAGAACGAAGGGTCGAAGCTGATGTCGCTCATCGTTCCCTCCCAGACCCTGTCGAAATTCAGTCCGATCAGTTCTCCGTCAGCATTGAGCACCGGACTTCCGGAATTGCCGCCGGTTGTGTGGTTGGTGGCCAGGAAGCATACCGGCTGGTCGTCGTGACCTCCCTTGGCGTAGATGTCACGGAGCACCTGCGGGATGTTATAGTCAAAGATGTCAGGGTTGTCCTTCTCAATTATACCCTTCAGGGTCGAGACCGGATCGTACTGGATGGCGTCGGAAGGAGAATAGCCCGAAACATTTCCGTAGGCTACCCTCAGAGTCAGATTCGCATCCGGGAAGAAGACCTTCCCAGGCTCGAACTCCATCTGTCCCCTGACATACTGGCGGTACAGCAGGTTGATCTCCTTCATGATCTTCGATGCCTCAGGAAGGAGGGACGAACGGTACCACTCGGCCATCTCGGAAGCGAATTCCAATGCAGGGTCCTTCTTTGTAGCCTTGCGATACGTGGCTTCCGAGCGGAAGGCTGACTTCTTGAACAGATAGTCCGCCCATGGAGCGATCCCGCCACGTTTTTTCAACTGACCGAGATACCAGTCCCCCAGCATTGTCCTGTCCATGTTCTGGTCAAAGAACTCCATCACGGCAACGAAACTTTCCTTGTCGATGTCAAGACAGTAGTCTTTGTAGAAAGCGCTCAGATCCGCATTGTCGGATGCAAAGAAACTGGATGCCGCCTTTGCGATCTCGACGGTGGCGGCGCTTTCCCGGTAGAGATCGATGGCACGGTTATACTTCTCCAGCTTTCCATAAAGATCCGCCAGTCTGGCCGTCACGCCCTCGTAAGGTGTACCCTTGGCCCAGGCCTCGAAGCGGGATTCGAAATCCTTCTTCGACTCGACCACCTTGTTCCTGGCAAGGCCCTTCGACTCGCCCTGCCACTTCTTCCACGCATTCGCGACGGAAGCATTCTTAGATGAATATCTTATCCTGATGTCCTGGGAGGCGGACATGTACTTCTTCTGGACCTGGAGCCTCCTGGTGCGGAGGTCAATCTTCAAAGGGTCGGAGACCTCGCCGATGTAGCGGACCGCCTCTGAATGAATATATTCCTGTGTCGTCCCCGGGAATCCGTAGACCATGGTGAAGTCCCCTTCCCTGACCCCCTGGGTGGAGATCTTCAGGAAGCGGCGCGGATGGTAAGGTACGTTTTCGTCAGACGGGGCTGCCGGTTCGTTGTCCTTGCCGGCATATATCCTGAAGATTGAAAAATCTCCGGTATGACGTGGCCACATCCAGTTGTCCGTGTCGCCGCCGAACTTGCCGATGGAGGACGGAGGTGCACCGACCAGACGGATATCAGTATATTCCTTATAGACGAACAGGAAGTACTGGTTGCCGTAGTAGAGCGGCTCTATCGAGGCCTTCAGGCCCTTCCCGCCGGACACTGCAGACTGGATTACAGCCTGGGCGTTCACCTTGGCTATCGAATCTCTCTCCTCTTCCGTCATCGACGGGACATAGCCGGACAGAACCGTTGACGTGACATCATCCATTCTGTCCAGAATCCGTACATACAGGCCAGGATTAGTGAGTTCCTCTCCCCTGTCCATCGCCCAGAAACCGTCCTTGAGGTAGTCATGCTCGACACTGGAGTGCTTCTGGATCCATGAATATCCGCAATGGTGGTTCGTCAGCAGGAGTCCGTCCCTGGAGACTATCTCTCCGGTGCAGCCGCCTCCGAAAAGCACGACGGCATCCGTGAGGGAGGCCTGATTGACGCTGTAGATGTCCTCTGCGGTGAGATGGAAGCCCTTGGCCTGCATGTCCCCGATCCTTTCAGAGATCAGCGACGGGAGCCACATTCCGTTGTCCGCACGGCAGATGCCGCATGACAGTGCCATCGTTGCTAGGATGGCGGTAAGCAATGACTTTCTTTTCAGCTTCTTGTTGTGTCAGAATATTCAGAACATAAAGATAGGCATCATTGCGGGAAAAGGCAAGAATCGGGAATTCTTTGATTATATTTGCAAGCATGAGCAGGAATCCAAAGAACAGGCGGAGGGAGCCGATCCCTGTTCCGGAGCCGGCAGTGCTTCCGGACCCTGAGACCATCGACGCAGAGGCAATATTCAATGAATATGCTGCCGGAGGCATCGATCTTGTCGCCGTAGTAGGTCCCACTGCATCCGGAAAG
>JAKSJH010000081.1 GCA_024398315.1 Bacteroidales bacterium | reverse complement strand
CCTGACCGGCGAGGCCGCAGAGGAATATTCAGAAGCCGCCCTCGACTCCATCAAAGATGCCAAGGTCCTGCTCGGCAACGGCCAGGACCTGGGCGCCGCCATCCAGAAGCTCGTCAGCGAGAACTCCGACTACAAGAAGAAGGCGGAGGAGTTCGCAAAGCAGAAAGCCGCTCAGTTCGCCAAGGACCTCGCAGCTTCAGCCGTCGAGGCGGACGGCAGGAAGGTGATCCTTCTCAGCGACATTTCGGGTTACGACCCGGCTATCCTGCGCGACGCAGCGACCCTCCTCCAGAAAGAGACGAACACCGCCATGGCGGCGGCCTATGAATATGAAGGGAAGCCTCAGCTTCTCCTCATGTACTCAGCAGACCTCGCAGCCGCCGGAAAGAACGCCGGCAAGGAGATACGCGAAGCCGCCAGGTTCATCCAGGGCGGCGGCGGCGGACAGAACGTGCTCGCCACAGCGGGCGGCCGCAACGTTGAAGGCCTCGGCGAAGCCCTCAAGGTTCTCGAAGGCCTGGCGAAAGCATAACTCAAAACAGTTTCCAAACCCGGACGGAACCAGGACAGAGGATGAAAAGACTAGACAGATTCATATTGACTTCGTTCATAGGACCATTCTTCATGATCCTGCTCGTGGTCATATTCATCCTCATGATGCAGTTCCTCTGGGTCTACATCGACGAGCTTGTCGGCAAGGGACTGGGATTCGGGGTCGTTGCGGAATTCCTCTTCTGGGGAGGCTGCACCGTGCTTCCGCTCGCCCTCCCGCTGGCGACGCTGCTCGCCTCGATGATGACCATCGGAAGCATGGGCGAGAACAACGAGCTCATCGCACTCAAGGCTGCCGGCATTTCGGTCACCAGAGTGATGCTTCCCCTCTTCATCGCATCGATATTCATCACCGCCGGCACCTTCTATGTAATCAACAGCCTCGTCCCGACCGCCTACAACAAGATCTACACCCTTCGCGACGACATCGGTCAGACCAAGGACGAGATCAAGATTCCGAGCGGGACCTTCTACGACGGCGTGGAAGGCTATGTGCTCAGGGTGAACGGCAAGAACGACCAGTCAGGAATACTGGAGGGCGTGATGCTCTACGACCATTCCGACAAGGGGAACACGAGGCTCACCCTCGCGGACTCCGCCCTGATGAAGATGTCCAAGGACAAGTCGTACCTGACTTTCACGCTCTACAACGGAGTGAACTACCAGGAGACTAACGAGAAGTCCTACAGGGACACCTCCCTCCAGCTCCAGCGGATAGAGTTCGGCAAGCAGGAGATGGTCATCCCGCTCAAGAACTACGCATTCCAGAAGTCCGACAGCGCCAGGTTCGGCGACCAGGTCAAGGTTCTCCCTCTCAAGGCCCTCAAGAGTGACAAGACAGAACTCGGGAGCGTCAGGGACAGCACCAGTTCCAGCCAGCTTATCGCCACGGCAGCATCTACCGTTTTCGATTTCAGGAGGCAGCTGGACACTGCGGAGACAGGCATCTCCACCAATTTCGAAGACCCGAACTTCCTCACTTTCAAGGATAACCGCACGGCCGCAGAAGCCTTCTCAGCAGCAGCGGAAAAGGCCAACCAGCTCCAGACCAACATCACCAGCTACGAGTTCGGAGCGTTCGACTACACCGTACGGCTGCGCAGGACGGCACTGGAATTCCTCAAGCGCTACGGCCAGGCCATCGCCTGCCTCGTGATGTTCTTCATAGGCGCCCCGCTCGGAGCCCTCATCCGCAGAGGAGGAAGCGGAGTGTCAGCCATAGTGTCCCTGCTGATGTTCGTGCTTTACTGGGTGATTGACATAACCGGAGCCAAGCTTGCGAAGGACGGCTCCATCTCAGCCGCCGCCGGAGCCTTCATCGCTTCCGGGGTGCTGCTGGTCATAGGCCTGTACCTCACAGGCAAGGCCATACACGACAAGGATCTTTCAGACATGGACAAAATCAAGAACGGTTGGAGGAAACTCAAGAGCAAGGTTTCCGGAATATTCAAGAAAACAAGGATCGTCTTCATGGGTACGCCTGAGTTCGCCGTTGAGTCTCTCAAGGCTCTGCTGGACAACGGCTACGATGTCGTAGGAGTCGTCACTGTAGCAGACAAGCCGGTCGGACGCGGACAGAAGATCTCGGAAAGCGCGGTGAAGAAGTTCGCCGTCGAGAAAGGCCTTCCGGTGCTGCAGCCTCTCAAGCTGAAGGATCCGGAATTCCTCGAACAGCTGAAGGCTCTGAAGGCGGACCTCTTCGTGGTCGTTGCTTTCAGGATGCTGCCTGAGGAAGTCTGGAGGATGCCGAAGCTCGGCACGTTCAACCTGCATGCGGCCCTTCTTCCTCAGTACAGAGGGGCGGCCCCTATCAACTGGGCTGTGATCAACGGTGAAACCAGGACCGGTGCCACGACGTTCATGATCGACAAGGATATGGACACCGGAGGAATCATTCTCCGCCAGGACATTCCTGTAAGTGCGACCGACACTGCCGGAGACGTCCACGACAAGCTGATGGCGATCAGCGGCGAGATGGTCGTCCAGACTGTCCAGGGTCTCATCGAGCACAATGCAGAGACCAGAGTCCAGAGAAGCTTCATCCAGGGATCGGAAGTGCTTAAGCCGGCCCCTAAACTGTCCAGGGAGCTCTGCCACATCGATTGGAACGACACGACGGACCAGATCTACAACCTGATAAGAGGTCTGAGCCCTTACCCTGCCGCATTCACCGAACTTGTCAAGGAAGGTTCGGCTCCGGTGCAGCTCAAGATCTTCTCATCCAAGAAGGTAGAGAACGTTGATGGACTGGCCCCGGGTTCGATCCGCACAGACGGCAAGAGCTGCTTTGAGGTAGCCACTGCTGACGGAGCCCTGTCCCTGCTCGAGGTCCAGATAGCCGGCAAGAAGAGGATGGACATCAAGGCCTTCCTCGCCGGATTCCGCGACCCACAGACCTTCACCACCACCGCAGGCACCTCCAAGGCCGAGATCTCCAAAACCAAGCTGTCCTGAACTTGCCATTGATGATCCCGGATCACGAACACATTAACAACACATAAGCAAATGCTAAAGAAAGTCAGAATCACCCTCGGGGTGATTTGCTTCACCGCTATCACACTGATGTTCCTGGATTTCACAGGGACACTCCGGCTCTGGTTCGGATGGCTGGCAAAAATCCAGTTCCTGCCGGCCGTTCTGGCCGCCAATTTCATCGTCATCGCGGCCCTTCTGGTCCTGACCATTCTTTTCGGAAGGGTCTACTGCTCGGTGATATGCCCTCTGGGCGTGTTCCAGGACGGGATATTCATACTCAGCATGAAGAAGAAAGGCAAGAAACAGACATATTCAAAGGAGAAGAAATGGTTGCGCTACGGTGTGCTGGCCCTGTTCATCGCCGCGTTCATCGCCGGTCTTGGTTCACTGGTGGCCATCCTTGCGCCGTACAGTGCCTGGGGCAGAATCTGCCAGAGCATCTTCGCCCCGGCGGTCCAGTGGGTCAACAACCTGCTCGCTGATGCTGCGGTCCGGAAGGGCGGCTACGGTTTCGTCACCAAGGAGATCTGGCTCAAGAGCCTTCCTGCACTGGTAGTTGCGGCAGCCACTCTGATTGCGGTCATAGTACTGGCATGGAGGAACGGCAGGACCTGGTGCAACACCATCTGCCCGGTCGGCACGACACTGAGCTTCCTTGTAAGGTTCTCGATGTTCCGTCCTCTCATCGACACGGAGAAATGCGTCGGCTGCCATTCCTGCGAGAGGAAATGCAAGGCGTCATGCATAGACTCCGACAACAGGAAGATTGACTACAGCCGCTGCGTGGGCTGCTTCGACTGCATCGACAACTGCAAGGTCGGAGCCTTGAAATACAGATTCGCCTGGGGTGGGAAGTCTTCAGGAAATCAGCCGTCCAAGGCCGTTGAAGCGACTGACAAAGGGAGAAGGGCTTTCCTCGCAGGAAGCGTCGTAGCCCTGACAGGCACTGCACTCCACGCTCAGACCGACGACAAGAAAAGGGACGGAGGCTTCGCCGAAGTCCTTCCGAAGATATCCCCTGACAGGAGCGTCCCGCTCACCCCGTTCGGTTCCGAGGGTGTCAAGCAGTTCTACAGCAGGTGCACGGCATGCCAGCTCTGCGTGTCCGTCTGTCCGAACGATGTCCTCAGGCCTTCAGGAGACCTCAAGAGACTGATGCAGGTGGAGATGTCCTACGACAAGGGCTACTGCCGCCCTGAATGCACGAAATGTTCGGAGGTCTGTCCTTCAGGCGCCATAGTCAGAATCACTCCGGAACAGAAGACGACCTGGAAGATCGGAACGGCATCCGTCGACTTCGACACCTGCCTGGCCAGCGTCGGGACAGCGAGCTGCGGCAGCTGCTCAAGGCACTGCCCTGTAGGAGCCATCACAATGGTGCGCAAAGATCCTTCCAACGAAAGCAGCCCGATGATCCCGTCTGTGATCGAGGAGAAATGCATAGGCTGCGGAGCCTGCGAGAACCTCTGTCCGGTCAGACCTGTCAGCGCCATCACCGTCAACGGATGCATTGTCCACCACAATGAAAACAACTAGGAGGACAGCCATGGAAAAGAACATAAGCAGAAGAGACTTCATGAATATGGCAGGAGCCGGAAGCGCCGCTCTCGGAGCCGCCGCCCTGGCGGTGTCCTGCGCACCGAAGAAAAGCGCCGAGGCACTGGTCAAGGAAGGACTGAAGAAGGACGACAGCGTCCTTGAGACAGGAAAGATGGAGATGAGGACGGCCGGCAACGGCGAGCAGGTCTCTCTCCTCGGCTACGGCTGCATGAGGTTTGCGATGAAGAAAGGCGAAGACGGCAAGGATGTCATCGACCAGGACAATGTCAACGAACTGATAGACTACGCCCTCGCTCACGGGCTGAACTACTACGACACAGCCCCTGTCTACCTGCAGGGCCTTTCGGAGGAAGCGGTGGGCAACGCCCTCAGCCGCCATCCGAGGAAGGACTACCTCATCGCCACCAAGCTCTCCAACTTCTCGAACTGGTCGAGAGAAGCCTCCATGAGGCTCTACAACGAATCGTTCGAGTTCCTAAAGACCGACTACATCGACTTCTACCTTCTCCATTCACTTGGCCGCGGAGGTCTGGAGAACTTCAACGGAAGGTTCGTCGAGAACGGCATGATGGACCTGGTGCAGAAGGAGCGCGAAAAGGGGAAGATACGCCAGCTCGGACTTTCGTTCCACGGCAACCAGGACGAATTCGACCAGCTGCTCTCCCTCCACGACAAGTACCACTGGGACTTCATCCAGATCCAGATGAACTACTGGGACTGGCAGCACGCCGACGGAAAGAGGAACGTCAACGCTGAATATCTCTACGAACAGCTCGACAAGCATGAGATTCCGATCGTCGTGATGGAGCCGCTTCTGGGAGGGCGCCTCGCAAGTCCGGCGGAGAGCGTCGCCAACAGGCTCAAGGAAAGGGACCCGCAGGCATCCATGGCCTCCTGGGCGTTCCGTTTCGTCGGCTCGTATCCGAGGATCCTGACCGTCCTCAGCGGCATGACCTACATGGAGCATCTTCAGGACAACCTCAAGACTTTCAAGGATTTCCAGCCGCTCACCGACGAAGAGAGGACCTACCTCTCCAGAGACATCGCCGACATCATGGCGAATTTCCCGACCATCGACTGCACAGCCTGCAAGTACTGCATGCCATGCCCTTACGGCATTGACATCCCTGGAATATTCTCGCACTACAACAAGAGCATCAATTCCGGCACTTTCCCGCAGAGCAAGGAGCAGGAGGAATATTCAAGGCTCCGCAGGGCCTATCTCGTCAGCTACAACAGGGCCATTCCTACCGTCCGCCAGGCCGACCACTGCATCAGCTGCGGTGAATGCCTCTCCAAGTGTCCTCAGAGCATCGCCATCCCGAGCCAGCTCCAGAGGATAGACGCCTATGTCGAAAAGCTCAAGCAGGACAAGCTATGAAACTGATCCATCTGATCCTGTCCATTGCAGTGCTTTTCTGCTCCTGCACCAGGGAATATTCAAATCCAAAGGAAGAAGGCGGCGTTTCGGGGTACTCCCTGCCGCCGGTCCAGAGCGTGAAGCTCCAGGACCTCAACTTCCCTCAGTCCTGGCAGGAGGTGATATTCAGGAACTATGGCTATGCCTCCGAAGCCAGGATCGCGGAGGTGCTCGGATGCGACGTCCGCACGGTGAAGAAGGAGGCCAGGCGTCTGGGGCTCAAGGGAGTCAGGTACGATGAAGCCTGGTCCAGCCTGGGCTACATCACTCTCATCAGGAACAACTGGTATCTGCTTCCTTACGACCAGATCTGCACCCTCATCGGTTTCGACGAGGACAGGCTCGCCTTCGTGCTTCAGGAAGAGGACTTCCTCAGGGTCAAGCTGGGCAACTTCAAGCCGGAATGCCCTCAAATCAAGTACTGCGCCCTGTCTGACGCCGAAAAAGCAGAGACTGATGAGATCGCTCATCTGGTTGCAGGCAATCTGCCCAAGGATCCGTGCAAGCCTTTTGAATTCTTCAAGAACGAGAATGTTCCGGCAGTCACAGCAGACGGTGGCAAACTGCATCTGATCCATGGCTATCTTTCCCCTTGCGGTGACGCTTTCGCCGTCGACAGCAGGACCTACCTTCCGGACGCGCTGCTGGCACGCTATGCGTCCTACGGGATCAACGGAATATTCATTCACGGGCTTCTGTCCAATCTTTCTCCGTACCCTTTCAACCCTGTCCAGGCCGAGGGCTACGAGGCCAGGAGGGAGCGCCTGAACGAGCTGGTCGAGAGATGCAAGCCGTTCGGAATAGACATCTATCTCTACATGAACGAGCCGCGCAGGCTGTGCACCTCACGTCCGGAGGTCAAACAGTACCTCTACGATGCGGTACTTGACCTTGCAAAGGCAGTCCCTGGGCTGGGTGGCATCCTCACCATCACCATGTCGGAGAACCTCACTCACTGCAAGAGCAACAACAGCTTCTCCCAGGAGTGCGAACTGTGCAAGAACATCCCGGTCGAGGAACTGGCCTCCGAGGTCAACAACATCATACACCGCGCCCTGGTGGACAGCGGGTCGTCAGCCCGTCTGATCGCCAATCTCTGGGGCTGGGCTCCTTACATGGGCTGGACCGACGAGATGACCGCCAGAGGGGTGTCCCATCTTGACAAGGACATCACAGCCCTTTGCGTCAGCGAATTCAACCTGGAAATCGAGAAGGACGGAATCAGGAACGTCGTCGGTGAATATTCAATCTCGAACCCCGGCCCGAGTCCGCGCAGCGTCAAGACTCTCGGCGATGCTGCAGCGACAGGCCACAAGACAATGGCGAAGGTCCAGATCAACAACAGCTGGGAGATCTCTTCCGTGCCGTACCTTAGCGTGTTCGACCTGGAGGCTGAACATCTTGAGAACCTTCGCAGGATCGGTGTCGACGAGTTCATGCTTACATGGACTCTCGGCGGCTACCCGTCCCCGATGCTGGACCTCGTGAGCGCTTCCGGAAAAGAAGGATTCAGCCTTGACAAGTGGTACGAGAAGATGTTCGGCCCCGATGCCGCTGCCGTCCACGAAGCCGTCCGCCATTTCTGCGACGGATTCAGGAACTTCCCTTACAACGGCGGCGCCCTCTACAACGGTCCGAAGAATCTCGGAATGGCCAACCTGTGGAGCCTCGAACCTGACCAGAAAGGTTCAACGATGGTCTGCTTCAGTTTCGACGACTATGAGTCGTGGGTCGGGAACTACGGCTACGACGGCTACACCGCCCTGATGGAGAAACTGCTGGCCGAATGGAAGAAAGGTCTGGACATCCTTGAGGATGTGAAGGGTGACCTGCCCGAAGAGATGTACCTTTTCTCCAAAGTGGCTTATCTGACTTACAAGGCCGACCTTCTGCACACCAGATATGCCTTCTACAAGAGGGACAAGGAGAGATATTCAGAGGAACTGAAAGGTGTCATCGATGCTTCCATCGACTGCACCAAGGAGCTGATCGCCCTCTGCGACACCAATCCGGCGATCGCCTACGAAGCCTCCAACTGCTATTTCTTCACCTCACGCAACCTCATCGAGAAGCTCATCCAGCTGACCCGCATGAAGGAGCAGCTCTGATTCCCGCCAATCTCCAGCACCAACGGGGATGCGTTCAGACTGTCAGTCCTAACAGACCAGAAAGTCAAAACAGCTTCTGAGTCTCCGGGTAGAGGAGGTATTGGCACCTCATTTCCAGGTATTTCCGAACGTCGTCGGACCACTTGGCCGAAATCGCCTCGGCGGATTCGCCGTTTTCAATCATCTCTCTGACGTACAGCTGGCCGGTCAGGAGTTCGAAGTGGTTGTTGGAGCCGAAGAAGGCGTCGCCGGCTGCAAGACCGTTGTAGGCGTCGATGAACGGCTCAAGGTCGATTTTCCGGCTCCAGATGGTCTCCAGCGATGCTTTCCTGAGATCCCTGCCGTGGCATTCCTGATCCTGGTACCTCGGCGACTTCGCTCCCGGGATGCTCCGCGGAGTGAATGAGAAATCATATTCAGAAGCATCCAGGTCCGGATGTCCGAAGACTTCGAAAGGGAATTCGGTGCCTCTGCCCGGAGTCGCAATCGAACCTTCGAAGTAGCAGGTGCTGGAGTAGAGGTAGACCGATTTCATGTCCTTGAGATTCGGAGACGGAGGGAGAATCAGGCAGTAGCGTGTGTCGTGGGTGTAGTTCCTGCACGGGATGACTTCCAGGTCGCAGGTCCCCCCTCCCTCAAGCCAGCCTTCTCCGTTGATCATCCTGGCCATTTCTCCGAGAGTCAATCCGTGGACCGTGCAGATCGGCAGCCAGCCTATTCCGGACTTGTATTTCATGTCGAGCAGGGCTCCGTCCACATAGAATCCGTTCGGGTTCGGCCTGTCGAGGACGACCATCTTCTTGCCGTATTTCGCACATGCTTCCATCAGATGGTGCATGGTGATGTAATAGGTGTAGTACCTGAGCCCCACGTCCTGGATGTCCACCACGAGGACGTCGAACTTGTCCATCTTCTCCTTGCCGGGGATTCTGGACCCTTTTTCGTAAAGGGAGAGTATCTCGACCCCGGTCTCCGGGTCGATGCTGCTGTCCACCAGTTCTCCAGCATCGGCCTTGCCTCTGAACCCATGCTCGGGAGAGAATATGGCTCGGACGTCCACCCCCTTCTCAAGAAGCGCGTCCAGCACATGCGGACCATATTCAATGACACCTCCCGGCTCCGACGGTTCCAGGAACTGGATCATGGATGCTTCCTCCAGCTCCTCATCGTTGCCTTCGGGCATGAAGCAGCCCCCGTGCTTAGCCATCACGTCCGCCAGTTTCGAACCGGAGACCTTGTCGCCGACGATGCCCGACTGGTTGCTGAACAGCGCCACCCGCCTGCCTTCCAGCAGCGGCAGGTACTCCTCGAACTGTTCATCCCCAAGGACAACCCTCGTCTCCTCCTCGGCTGTGCATGAAACGCCGGCCAGCCCGCCCGCCAGAGTGACCACCGCCACCAGCAGGGCTTTCAATGAATATGTGTTCTTGATCATAATGTCCGAATATACGAATAATTCTTCCAATCACGATATTTCCCTCAAACATTTGCTGTATTTCAGGAATATTCCTATCTTTGTCGTCCCTGCTGAAAAACAGAGACTCTCTGGAGAGATGCTCGAGTGGCTTAAGAGGCACGCCTGGAAAGCGTGTAAACCCCTAAAGGGTTTCAGGAGTTCGAATCTCCTTCTCTCCGCACAATTATGGCTTGCAGACATCTGCAAGCCATTTTCATTGTGTTCTGGTGCACCGCTGTTACACCAGAACCGGCTCAGGCACAAATTGAAGGACCGCTACCGGTGCATCCGGAGGCTATGCTTCATAGACCACCTCATACCCGATTTTAGCGGCCAAGGCCTCAAGCTCCTTCGTGACGTCACCATATACGGTAACCCTGTGCCAGCCGGTGACGTCCCATTGGGTGTACAGTTTCTCGTAATCGCCAGGAACCTCGGCAACGATTTTTGTACGGCATGCCCTGTCGTCATAGTCATTGCCTGCAGTGATTGCCTTATGAACGAAAATCTTGTGACTGTCAAACATGATGCGCATTGAAGTGGCAGGATATCCGACAGGTGCGACAGCTCTGACTGACGCGCCCATTCGGTCTTCCGAATGTGTCAGGATCTCGAACGGGACCGGCTCCGAATCAGGGCCGAAGAACCTTCTTGTGCACACGCAATGAGCATAGATGATAGTCCTGTGCGATGAATCCATGACCGGATCCGAGATGTACCCCATCCTTCCCTTGGTCATGACATTCAGAAGCATGGTGGCGACAGTGGAAT
>JAKSJH010000080.1 GCA_024398315.1 Bacteroidales bacterium | reverse complement strand
CTTCGACACTATTTCTTGCGGATAAGGTTGAGACCGTCGCGCCAGGGGAGGATGGCACATTCGACCCTGGTGTCGGCGGCCACCTTGTCGTTGAAGGCGGCGATGCCCAGTGTCTGCCTGTCGTGCGGCATCGGATCCTGCCAGAGCTTGCCGTCCCAGAGGATGTCGTCGGCCAGGATCAGGCCGCCCGGACGGACGAGGTCGAAGACCAGGTCGTAATAGTCACAATACTCCCTCTTGTTGGCGTCCATGTAGACTATGTCGTATGGCCCCTCACGGGTTCGGATAGTCTCTTCTGCATCCCCGCTGTGGAGAGTGATCCGGCCCGAGACCCCGGCTCTCTCCCAGCCTTCGCGGATGAGATCTTCAAGTTCGTCGTTGAGCTCCAGTGTGTCCACCATGCCGCCGTCCTTCAGTCCGTAGGCGAAGCAGATGGCCGAATACCCGGTGAATGTTCCAATCTCAAGGACTCGGGTTGCGCCTGAAATTTCGGTGAGCATCGTGAGAAAACGCCCCTGGACCGCGCCGGAAAGCATCCTCGGGTAGTTCGTGCGGATGTTGGTCTGTCTTTCCAGCCAGTCGAGGGCCTCTCCCTGTGCTGTAGAATGAGTTCTTATGTACTGAGCCTGAGGAGTTTCCATTGCTTGAGATTCTATAGGAATATCAGTGAGGAGACGGAATCCCTGTTGAAGGTCCGCTGCGCCGCCTCCATGATCTGTTCGGAAGTGACCGATTCTATCGCCCGTACATTCTCCCCGTCGGAGTACACCGTGCCGAATGCCAGGAGGCTCTTGCCCATGGACAGACACTGTGTCTCGCCGTTGTCTGAACTGATTGCCAGCTGGCTGAGAAGCTGCTTTCTTGCCGCCTTGAGCTTCCTTTCCGACAATGGCTTGTCCTGAAGGGTCCCTATGACCTTCCAGGTTCCGTCAAGGCATTTGTCCAGGTTGCCTCTTTCGCATCCCAGGGCGATCGTGACTATTCCGGAGTCGGTGTACTGGGTGTAGGCGGCTTCAACGCCATAGACCCAGCCGTTCCTTTCTCGGAGATAGTCGTTGAGGAGAGAATTGGAGGCGGGACCTCCGAGGATGTTGCAGAGCAGGATTGTTGCGAAACGCTTATCCTCCCCATAGAGAGAAGGTGCGAAGTTGCCCAGCACGGCATTGACTTCGTGGTTCCTCTTCTCAACTCTCCTGCTGAATGCGGCTCTGGCACCGACTTCTGAAAGAGTCCTTTTGAATATGTCCGGGGAAGCGCCGGTGAACGCCCTTCCGACCAGTCTGAGAAGCGAATCCTCCATCTTTTTCTCGTCGATGTCCGCAACGACGGCAAGAGCCATCCCGGACGGAATGAATCTTTCGCTCACGAATTCGTGGAGTTCCTTGCATGTGATCTTCCTGACGCTTGCTGCCGTGCCCAGGATCGAACGTCCGAGAGGATGACCTTCGAAGAGGCTTTCCTCGAACTTGTCGTAGACATCGTCGGCGGGGGAGTCCTTGTAGGAATTGATCTCATCGATGACGACTCCTCTCTCCACCTCGATCTCGTCTTCAGGGAATGACGGGCAGGTCGCAAGCTCGAGAAGCAGTGAGACGGCCTTGCCCAGATCCTCCTTCAGCACAGTGGCGTGGAGGACGATCTCCTCTTTGGTGGTGAATGCGTTGAGCTCGCCGCCCAGCTTGTCGAGATAGCTGCCTATCACTCGGGCGCTTTTTTTCTCAGTGCCCTTGAACAGAGTGTGCTCCGTGAAATGTGCCAGGCCTGAGTGGTGGTCACCCTCGTCGCGTGTGCCGCATCTGATGCTCAGGGAACAGTAACCGACGGTGTTCCCGCTCCGTTTCACGGCGTAGGAAAGTCCGCAGTCTGACTTGCCGACGATCATCAGTTCTTCTTCTTTCTTATCTTGTTGATCGCCTTCAGGTCCGCTGACAGGAATCCGGCGCCTTTCGATGAGGAGATCTTGTGCCTGTTGAAATAGAGAAGCTCGTGGGTGTCAGCGCCGAACAGCATCTTGTAGCACATCGAGCCGTTCTCCGGCTCGCTCGGTGCGATGACGTAGCTGACCACTGCATTGTAGTCGCAGTCCTCGAAGACCTGGTCCGCGATGTCCGCGTCACTTTCGATGATGATGTCCTCGTCAAGGGAGTTGAGCACGCTTGCGCTCACCTGAGGGGCGATGTCATTCCTGCAGAAGTGTATCTGCTTGTTCCAGAGCTGCGAGAATGTTCTCGGACTCACGATCAGAGAAGTCGTGTAGGCTTTGACTTCGGATGACATCATGTTCAGGGCCTTCTCCTGGATGCACTTCACCATTGCGGGAAGAAAGACGAGCTCTCTTCCGGAAGGCTCGGCGACGGAACGCAGCGGGAATGACACGAGTTCGATCATGTCGGAGATTGACTTGTCGGCCCCTTCGCCTCCTTTGATGAGGTTGAGGGTCTCGAGGCTCGGCATTTCATCATTCTTGAACTGTGTCTTTGCAGTGATCAGGAAATAGAACGCAGGATTGGCCTTGAGGCCTTCGAAATCGGCCATCGTGCAGAATTCGTAAGGGGAAACGGTCCAGCTGCTGCTGACACAGTCCTGCAGGACCTCGTCGAAAACGGTGTCGCCGGTGAGGACCACTTTGGTGACTTTGGTGGGGAAGTCCTTGATTTTCTCTTTCTTGGTCGTTATCTGCGCCTGGCCGAACAGGTTCGTGGTCAGGAAAAGACCGGCAATCACGCCGGCAATCGTCGTCAGTCTAAGTCTCATAATCGCAAATGTGTCAAAAAAAAAATTCCACTTCTACAAAATTACAAAAAATAGGCCGAAAAAATGACTAAATTTGTATGTTATGCCAGAGTACATAGTATCAGCCAGAAAATACAGGCCGGACTCTTTCGAGACCCTCATCGGCCAGGACAACATCGCGAAGACCCTGAAGAACTCCATCGTCAGGGGCAAGCTCGCCCATGCCTATCTCTTCTGCGGCCCCCGCGGGGTCGGCAAGACCACGACCGCACGAATATTCGCAAAGGCCATCAACTGCTCGAATCCTTCGGCTGACATGGACCCTTGCGGCGAATGCGAGTCCTGCCGTTCCTTCCAGGAAGGCCGTTCCTACTGCATCCATGAGCTCGACGCCGCCTCCAACAACGGTGTCGAAGCCATCCGCGACCTGATGGAGCAGGTGCAGATACCACCTCAGGTGGGAAAGTACAGCGTCTACATCATCGACGAGGTCCACATGCTCTCCCAGGCGGCGTTCAACGCCTTTCTCAAGACCCTTGAGGAGCCGCCGGCACACGCCATATTCATTCTGGCCACAACCGAGAAGCACAAGATCCTTCCTACCATCCTCTCCAGGTGCCAGACCTATGATTTCAACAGAATCTCGATAGCTGACATCGTCCGCAACCTGAAGTCAATCGCCGGGAAGGAGAACATAACCATCGACGACGAATCCCTGCACATCATCGCTCAGAAGGCCGACGGTGCCATGCGTGACGCGCTGACCATCTTTGACCAGACCGTGGCTTTCTGCGGCACCGACGTCAAGCACGCCGACGTGATGAAGAACCTCAATGTGCTGGACTATGAATATGTGTTCGACCTTGTCGAGCATTTCCTTGCCGGTGAATACGGTCCGGCTCTTCTGAAGTTCGACGAAATCCTCTCCAAGGGGTTCAACGCCCTGCATTTCTGCACCTCGTTGAGTTCCCATCTCCGCAACCTCTTGGTTGCCAGGGACGGGGCTCTGGACTCTCTCCTGGAACTTCCCGAGTCTCTGAAGAAGAGGTATGCCGAACAGGCCGGAAGATGCTCTCTCAAGTTCCTCTACGACGCCCTCTCCGCCACTACGGCCTGCGAGGCCGGCTACCAGAAGGCCGTCAACCAGAGACTTCACATCGAGTTCATGCTGATGAAGCTCAGCTTCCTCTGCAAGGCTCCTGAAGGTGGAACGTCAGTGGCCCGGACAGTCTCCGCCCCAGCCGCCCCGGCCGTAGCCCCAGCCCCGGTTCCGGCCGCCCCAGCCGCATTACCGGCCCCGGCTCCAACTGCTGCAACCCCGGCTCCGGCTCCAACTTCCGCAGCCCCGGACGTCACCGTCACCGCCGCTGCCGCGAAGCCTGCCAGGGAGGACGCAGAGCCTGCCGCAACTCCTGCTCCAGCCGAAGCCGCAGTCCCGAGGACGAGGAGAAAAGCGGTGAGGTCCGCATCCTCTCTGTCACTCAATTCCTTGCGTGATGATACCCAGACCGGCCCGGTGGAAAAACATGAGCAGGCGCAGGAGGACGGAACTCTTCCTGACGATGAGACCCTCCTTGACGCCTGGAAACATATTCCTGAAGAATATGCATCCAGCGCCCGTCTGGCAAGCACATTGCAGAATGCTTCGGTCAGCATCGAGACGAAGGACGGGTTCAAGGAACTGACCTTCCTTGTCAGCAACGAGTCCCAGGAACAGTGGATCCGCGAGAACCGTCTCCATGCCATCGAGGGCAAGGTACAGCAGAGGGCCGGCTGCTCTAAGATAAGGCTCTATGTGGGTACCGTTCCTGTTGAGGAGACTGAGATCCAGCCATACACCGACCAGGAGAAGGCCGCCGCCCTGATGGAGAAGAATGTCGCCGTCAAAGCGCTTGTCAAGGATTTCGGACTGGAAACCAAATAGCAATTAACAAGAATACTTTCTGAATATGAAACTCCGCTGCGAGAACTTAGTCAAGAAATATGGTATCAGGACAGTCGTGAAGGGTGTCTCCATGGAAATCAACCAGGGCGAGATCGTCGGATTCCTCGGCCCGAACGGAGCCGGAAAGACCACCAGCTTCTACATGATCACCGGTCAGATAGTCCCTAACGGCGGTCGGGTGTTCCTCGACGACGAGGACATCACCGATCTGCCGATGTACAAGAGGGCCCAGAAGGGTGTCGGCTACCTTCCTCAGGAGGCTTCCGTGTTCAGGAAAATGTCCGTGGAGAACAACATCATGTCCGTGATGGAGATTGCCGGGATTCCGAAGGCTCAGAGGGAGGAAAGGCTGGAGAGTCTGATTGATGAGTTCAACCTTTCCAAGGTCCGCAAGAGTCTGGGCATCCAGCTTTCCGGAGGTGAGAGGCGCCGCTGCGAGATCGCACGCGCCCTTGCCATCGATCCGAAGTTCATCCTTCTTGACGAGCCGTTCGCCGGTGTCGACCCAATCGCTGTCGAGGACATCCAGTACATCATCGCCAAGCTCAAGTACAAGGACATCGGTGTCATTATCACCGACCACAACGTAGGCGAGACCCTGGCCATCACCGACCGTGCCTATCTTCTCTACGAAGGCTCCATCCTGCAGCAGGGCACTCCTGAGTCCCTCGCCGCCGATGAAGAGGTCCGCACCAAGTACCTCGGTTCCGGATTCGTCCTGAAGAAATCCGTCTCCGTCGAGCGCGCCAAGGCCGAACAGGCCGAAGCCATGGCTTCAGAACCGTCGCCGGAAACCGTGTGATTTGAATTGTTTGCTACAATCCGAAATATCTCTCTCGACATACCTGGTAAATTCATGACAGGATAAGTACAAGAATTTTCAGCAAACCGGCCCTGGATGGCAATCACATGCATATTTTGATTTCTACCGTGTACTTATCCTGCTGCTATTTTGCCAGATAAGTGCAACTTTTACTGATGATCCTTTGAATCTTCCTTATACAGAAACCCCGGTTCAGTCATATTGCTGAACCGGGGTTCGTTGTCTGTGATTTCAGAGTGGCTTAGACTCTCTGGCCGTAGGTGCGGTCGGTGGTGTTGATGGTGATCTTCTCGCCCTGGTTGATGAAGAGAGGAACCATGACCTTGGCACCGGTCTCAAGGGTGACTTCCTTGAGGGCGCTGGTGGAAGCGGTGTTGCCCTTTACTGCAGGCTCGGCGTAGGTGACTTCGAGGGTCACGTAGGTAGGAAGCTCGCAGGTGAGGCACTTCTCCTCAGGCTCGACGACGAACATCATCTCGACATGCTGTCCTTCCTTCATGAGGTCGGCGTTCTCGACGACGTCGTGAGGGAGATGGATCTGCTCGTAGGTCTCTTCGTGCATGAAGTTGAAACCATCCTCGTCAGTGTAGAGGAACTGGTAAGGACGCCTCTCGACGTTGATGACGTCGATCTTCGCACCTGCGGTGAAGGTGTTCTCGAGGATACGTCCGTTCTCGAGGTTGCGGAGCTTCGTCTTGACGAAAGCTGGGCCCTTGCCTGGTTTTACATGCTGGAAATAGACCATCTGACATGGCTTGCCGTTGAAGCTGATGTAGAGTCCGTTCTTGAAATCTGCTGTTGTTGCCATACTATCTGTGTGTTTATTGATTCAAAATGTTGAAATGCAACGCATTTGTCATGCAAAGTTAATTATTTGGAGTCAATGATGCAAATTTATGCCTTCCAGGATTGCGGCGACCTTGTCCAGAAGCCATCGCGGCGTCGAAGTTGCCCCGCATATTCCTGCTTTCTCCCCGTCATTGAACCATGAAAGGTCGATGTCCGTCTCCGAAGTGATCTGATAGGTGCGCGGATTGACCGACTTGCAGAGATTGTACAGGACTCTGCCGTTCGAGCTTGAGGCTCCGGCCACGAAAAGGATGACATCGTGGCCTGCCGCAAAAGCCGAGAGTTCCTCGTGGCGTGAGGCCACCTGGGAGCAGATGGTGTCGTGAATCTCAAGAGGAGCCTTCATCTCCTGCTCCAGGCGGGAGCAGATCTTTGAATATTCAACAGGACTCTTGGTCGTCTGGGAGAAGATCTCCATCGGCCGCTCCATGTCGACGACTCCCTCGCCTATGAACCTCTCGAGCATCGGAAGGTCCTCTACGACAATCGCTTCACCGTTTGTCTGGCCGAGCAGGCCAAGCACTTCCGCGTGCCCTATCTTTCCGAATATGACGAGCTGACCGCGGACGGGCTTCAGCCTTTCCCAGGCTTCGCGTATCCTTTTCTGGAGGCGGAGCACGACGGGACAGGTACAGTCGATAACTTCGACTCCCATCTCTTTCGCCATTGAATATGTCTGCGGAGGCTCGCCGTGTGCTCTGATCAGGATGGTGTCAGGTTTGCATCCTTCGGCTTCCATTTCCCGGAGATCGTCCTTGCTGATAGTCACCAGACCTTTTTCTTCGAGCCGGTGAAGTTCGGCTTCATTGTGGACGATCGCTCCCAGAGAGTGCAGCCTGCGTCCTTCTCCTTCGGAAAGGTACTTCTCCGCCGTACCTATGGCCCGGATGACCCCTCCGCAGAAGCCGGAATGCTTCTCTATCTCTACTTTGAGGCTCATCTTCCCCGGTTATTCAAGAATGCCGAAACGGCCCATGACTAGGCCCTGGAACCAGACCAGCTCCTCATGGAGGGTCATGTCTGAATTGTCCATCACGAAGGCGTCTGCGGCTCTGGTAAGAGGGGACACCTCCCTGTGGGAGTCGATGTAATCCCTTTCCTCAAGGTTCCTGACTACCTCTTCCATCGTCGGGGTCTCACCCTTGGCCACCATCTCGTCGTAGCGCCTCCTGGCACGGACTTCGGTGCTGGCGGTCATGAATATCTTGACTTCGGCTTCCGGGAAGACCGTAGTCCCGATGTCCCTTCCGTCCATCACGACTCTCTTCCTTTCTCCGAATGAGTGGAGACGGGAGTCGACATATTCCCTGACGAAAGGAATGGCTGAGACCGGGCTGACATGACTGGACACCTCGAGGGTGCGGATCTCTTTTTCGATGCAGCGGTCGCCGTTGAAAGTCTTGTTGCCGTCTTCAGTGGCTCTGAAATCGATGTCCAGGGCATCCAGGGAGGCCTTGAGCCTTTCTTCGTCAATGCTGCCGTCAGCGGAGATCATCCCGTTTTCAAGGGCGTGGAGGGTGACTCCGCGGTACATCGCTCCTGAATCGAGGTAGAGGAAGGAATATTCTTTGGCAATCAGCTTTGCAACCGTGCTTTTGCCGGTTGATGAGTAGCCGTCGATGGCTATTATTATGTCTGGTAGGTTCATGAAGACAAAAATATCAATTATTTTCGGAATTTTGTCCGATATTTGCAGATGTGCACATCGCGCTTTATAAATTGGCCGGATATTATCGCTTATGAAGATTCTTGTAGTGGATGACGAGAGGGCCATCAGGAACTCTCTCAAGGAAATACTTACTGATGAGGGCTATTCAGTTGAAACAGCCCAGGATGGTGCGGAGGCGCTGTCAGTCGTGGAGAAGGAAAAGTTCGACGTCGTCTTCTGTGACATCAAGATGCCCGGGATGGACGGTACCGAAGTACTTGACAAGATTGTTGCAGAAGGCATCGATTCCGCCGTCGTGATGATCTCAGGCCACGGGGACATTGAAACCGCCGTGGAGTGCATCAAGAAGGGAGCCTTTGATTTCATCCAGAAGCCTCTCGACCTGAACCGCATACTCATTACAATAAAGAACGCTTCCGAGCGCGCCACCATCGTGTCCGAGAACCGCAGTCTCAGAAAGAAAGTTTATGGTCAGAAGATGATAGGGGAGTCGCAGCCGATGGTGCACATCAAGGAGCTGATCTCCAAGGTCGCGCCGACCGATGCCAGGGTCCTTATCACTGGTCCCAACGGCTCCGGAAAGGAACTTGTGGCGAGAAGCCTGCATGAGCAGAGCGCCAGGAGCGCCATGCCTTACGTGGAGGTCAATTGTGCGGCAATTCCTTCGGAACTGATTGAAAGCGAGCTGTTCGGCCACGAAAAGGGCGCTTTCACCTCGGCCATCAAGCAGCATAAGGGCAAGTTCGAGCAGGCCGACAACGGCACACTCTTCCTCGACGAGATCGGCGACATGAGCCTGGCAGCCCAGGCGAAGGTCCTCAGGATCCTTCAGGAGAAGAAGCTTTCGAGGGTCGGGTCCGACAAGGACATCACCGTCGATGTCAGAGTCATCGCCGCGACGAACAAGAACCTGCGCGAGGAGATTGAGAAGGGCAATTTCAGAGAGGACCTCTACCACCGCCTGAGCGTGATCGTCATACAGGTTCCATCTCTGGATGAGCGCAAGGAGGACATTCCTCTGCTGGTGGATTATTTCGTCAAGCAGATAAGCACTGAATCAGGCATGCCTGCGAAGAAATTTTCTGAAGGTGCCATCGCAACCCTTCAGGAAAAGAAATGGACCGGAAACATCAGAGAACTCCGCAATGTCGTGGAGCGTCTGATGATTCTTGGTGGCAATCCTGTCAGCGAACAGGACGTAAGTCTCTACGTCAGTCCTGTTCAATAGCCCTCTTCAGGGTCGCGTCCACATCCATGTACATCCTGTAGTAGGCGTTCTCCCCAAGCTTCGAGAAACGGCCCGTCAGGGCGCGTAGCTGCGGTACGAGATATTCCTCGGTTTCGGCCCACTCTTCGGGGGAAACAGAGATTCCGTCCTTCTTCCGGGCATATTCCTTGAAAGTCCCAGGGATGTCAAGTTTGTCCAGGAACTTGCAGAGCTTGTCGTAATCGTCTATCTCCGAAAGTTTTTCCCTGTTGGCGTCGAACATCGCCGATGCGTACCTCATCTGGGTGGCCTTCTTGTTGACAGCCATGTAGAACGGAGTGACCCGGGTAGTGTCGACAGGTACGAATATGTCCGGGATGATTCCGCCTCCGCCGTAGACAGTCCTTCCGGTCACCGTCTTGTAGGCGAGTGTGGAGTCGACCTTGATGCTGTCGGCATCGTACATCTCTCCGTCCGAGTAGCGCTTGTAGATGTCCATCCTGTAGTCGTCCGAGATAGGCTTCTGGATGCACCTTCCGGACGGAGTGAAGAATTTTGCGACCGTAAGTCTCATTCCGGAACCGTCATTGAAATAGATAGGTTCCTGGACCAGACCCTTGCCGAAAGACCTGCGGCCTATGATCCTGCCTCTGTCATTGTCCTGGATGGCTCCTGCGAAGATTTCGCTTGAAGACGCTGAGGATTCGTTTATCAGGACGGTGAGCCTGACGTCCTTGAGGAAACCTGATCCGTCGGCCTTGTAGTTGTCTTTCTTGCGGTGCAGTCCATCTGTGTAGACAATTTCCTGACCTTTCTCCAGAAACAGGTTGCTAAGCAGCAGCGCTTCGTCAAAATAGCCTCCGGTGTTGTCCCTGAGGTCGAAGATCAGATGTTTCATACCCTGGCCAAGAAGGTCCATTCCTGCGCTGGAGCATTCCTTGAATGTGTTGCGCGAGAATTTTGAGAGACGGATGTAGCCCGTCGTGTCGTTCACCATGAAACAGGCGTCGACGCAGTGGACAGGAATCTTTCCTCTGGTGATTTCGAACGGGATATTCTCTCCGTCCCTGCCGATCGTGATGAGCACTTTCGTGCCGGCCGGACCTTTCATCCTGCGGACCATGCTGTCCTGCGGGAAGCTGACACCCGCAATCACCTTGTCGTCGACCTTGAGGATGCGGTCTCCTTTTAGAAGACCGACCTTTTCGGACGGACCTCCGGGAATGACCTCCAGAACGATGGCCGTGTCGTTCGGCACGTTGAACTGGATACCTATGCCGTCGAAATTGCCTGCAAGTTCCGTCTCGGCGTCGTCAAGCTCGACAGGAGGCATGTAGACGGAATGAGGGTCAA
>JAKSJH010000008.1 GCA_024398315.1 Bacteroidales bacterium | reverse complement strand
ACACCGAATGCCATCCACTCGTTGATGCCTCCGATTGAATTGGTGCTTCCCTTGATGGTGTTTCCTACCGGTTCGAATGTCTTGTTGGCCTCGTCGATGAGATAGAGTTTGTACTGGCCCTGTTTGGAGTTTCCGGCAAGGACATAGACCTTCCCCTCAGGACCGGCAGCGATGGTGAGACAGGTTGGAATACCATATTCCTCACCTGCAGGCTTGAAGTTCTCGATGACGTTGCTCATCGTACCGTTCTCCATCTTGTAGACGTAGTAGCCGAGCTTGTTGCTGGAAAGTACAATGTAGGAGACATCTCCGACCATTGTGACCGCTGCGCGGTAGAACATTCCGGCGCTTGCGTCATTTGAATCAAAGCCATATGCAGGAAGACCGCTGAACGGGGTGCGTGTCAGAGCCCAGTCTGAGCCGTTGAACATGGCGAGGACAGCGTTCCTGTAGCCTGCTGAATCTCCGCTCTTGTCGTTGCCTGTGTAGAAGAAGAACGGATTGCCGTTGTTGAATCCGAATTCAGGATCTCCGTAGGATGCTGTGAACTTGGTGCTGAATCCGAGCTGGCCTACAGGAACCCATGATGGTCCGTCCAGTTTCTTGACAGAGATGACATTGCTGACTTCACCGCCCTTGTACATTACGTAAGGAACACCGTCTGCGTTGAACTTGAGATGGATAGGAGCGGCGTTGGCTGCTGCTGATGTTTCAGAGACAACACCTCCGACAGGCTCGAATCCGGCTCCGGTGAACCTTATTACCTGGACGTTCTTCTTGCCGCCGGTAGGAGTGGTGAGGAATGAAAGGTAAGGAGCTCCGGTCTTAGGCTCGATGTCAAGGCAGAACGCACCGTCAAGCTTGCCGTCGGATTCAGTGTATTCACCTGCGTAGGAAATCTGGGTGGCGAGGATCTTGCCGACCAGGACAACATAGCTGGCTGACTTTCCTGCGACCTCGTCCTTGACTGTGATGTCGACAGGGAAGGAAGTGTCTACGTCAGCGACGCCGTTCTCGGCGAGTTCTCCGTTGATGTAGATGTCATCGTTGCCGCCTGCGGTGGCAGTGACCTTGAGGGTCTGCTGGAATGCTGCTGCAGGAACTCTGACAATCATAGTGTTCTCGATGGTCTCAGGCTCGACGTCCTTGGTGAGGTCAGGGTTGTCGGTCTGCTTGAAGGCGACGCTCACGAGGACAGCCTCCTCGTCATTTTCCTTGACGACGACCTTGTAGCTGGTGGACAGTCCTGAGACTTCGTCAGAAACGGTTATTGTGGTACCATCAGCGATGGTGCATGAAGTCACGCTGCTTTCAATCTCGGTACCGCCAATCTTGACGACATCGTCCTTGGTGGCCTTGAAAGTAGGAATGAACTGGTTGGTGGTCACAGAAGCTTTGATGACGGCCTGGACCGTACCCGCTGTACCGTCGATGGTGCAGTTGACGTCCCCGTCAAGATCGGCGTTGAGGGATTTGGTAAGAGTGAAGCTCTCGAGAGCGGCGACACCGTCGGGTTTCGGGTCATTCTTGCAGCTTGTGAAAGCTGTGCTCACAAGTGCGGCGCAGAGCGCGAGTGAAATGAATCTTTTCATACAATTCAATTTGTAGTTCGTAGCAAAAATAGTTTATTTTTTCGTAAAAGTGAATGAACTGTGGATTTTATCCGGCCCGGGATAGCCTATCTGCATCTCCGGGACCGAACTCCCGGTCAGCCTGACCGTAAGAGTGTTGTCCTTTGACGGATCGAAGTTCTTGTTGGTGTTCCATCTGATTCGTACCGGCATGGAGTAAATACCCTTGTCAAATTTGAGAGGGCTGGAAGTGCTCTTCTGAAGGGTGAAGTCCACCCCTTCCTTGAGACCGTCGCCGCATATCAGCTCATAGTCCACGGTCAGTGCTTCCTTGAAGAAATTGTCGCTGGCGCAGACTCTGACTATGAGTGTCGAAAGGTAGCCGTCGTTCTTGTTCTGAATCTGTTCGGAGCTGCTTGCCCCGTCTTCCCCGGTGATGGAAACGAACGGAGTGTCGAACAGTATGTCGACTTTGTCTTCGCAGCCGGAGATGCCGAGCATGGTCAATGCCGCTGCAAGTGTTATGAATAACTTTTTCATGGTCTTTCTTAATTTTCGTATCCCGGATTCTGCTCCATGAAGTCATTGGCTTCCATCTCGATTTCGTCGATCGGAAGGATGAAGCGGTCGTCAGGGTAGGTGAGCTCCTTGATGCTGGAGTTGCTGGTGCTGAACCTTATGACATCCTTGCCCCTGCGCAGGCAGTCGAACATGGAATGTCCTTCGTAGCAGAGTTCGCGCATCCTTTCCTTCTGGATGAGATCTTCCATCTCAGCCTGTGAGTTCCATTTGAGGCTCACTTGGCTCTTGTCGATACCCTTTCCTCTGGCTATCAATGCCTTGATGTCGTCCGCAGCACCTTCGAGATCGTGCTTGCTGCCGCAGGCGAGCGCCTCTGCATGGATAAGATAGATCTCAGATAGTCTTGAGACGAACGGGTACGGATCAGTGTCCTTCGGGTCTGCAATGCTCTTGTAAGGAAGCATCTTGCAGACGGCGGAGAATGTCTGGCCGTAGGTGGTCTCGCAATCTTCGGAGACATAGGTGTAGAGTTCGGTGCGGATGTCATCGGATTCATAGAGACCGAGCATCGAAGGATCCGGATAGAAGTCTTCCTTGCGGGTCGGGTCGTAGAAAGAAAGCAGTCCTGTCGAGTTGTCGTAGGAGTTGAAACGGAAGATCGCCTCCGCTCCAGGGTTCGCCTTAGGGTTCCTGAACATCGCCACGTAATTGTCGTGCGGAGTGAGGGACATCTTGCCCATCACCGACTCTGACCATTTCTTGGCCCCTTCCCAGTCCTGCATGTAGAGGCATACTCTTGCCATCAGCGCCTCGCAGGCGATGCCGCTGACATGGAGCGGGTCAGAGACTGATGAGCAGTCCAGAAGATTCATCGCTTCTTCCAGGTCTGAAATCACCTGTTTGTAGACATCCTTGACGGTTTTTCTTGGAATCTGTGCGTCGAATCCCGGGATTTCGGTCACCACAGGTACTCCCAGATGGGATGCGTCAGGTGTGTAGCAGTACGGCTGGCCGTAGCAGTTGCAGAGGCAGAAGAGTGCCAGAGCCCTTGCATAATGGGCCCATCCGATGACCTTGTCACAGCCTTCAATCTGATAGCTGATGCTGCAATTCTCCTTGAACTTCGGTACGTAGTAGAGAATGTTGTTGGCCTCTGTCAGCACTGAATATCCTCCAGTCCACACTCCTCTCGGATAGGTCGCGGTGTAGGCTGACTTCATCTGGTAGTTGTAGAGGTAGTAGTCTCCTTCCTGTGCGTTCACAGAGTTGACACAGAGCTGGTTCCCCATCACGTCAGCGTATTTTATGTACTGGTCGCAGTAGAATTTCATCATCACCTTGTGGAGACCCTCACCTGATGCTGTCACACCTCCATATTCAGAGAAGAATGAAGCGATGGTGCTCTTTCCGATGGATTCAGTCTCGAGGAAACTCTTGCAGCCGGTCATCCCGCAAAGGCAGAGTGCCGCTGCGGTGAAGGTAAGAAGTATCTTGTTGATTTTCATCTTTTTCTGGCTTTAGAAGTTGGCGGAAACTTTGATGGACAGACCTCTGCGCATGCCGGTCGTGTACTTGAGTGTCTTGTAGCTGTTGCCCGAGACGCTCTGCCCCGGAGTCCAGAGATAGAGGTTGTCGCCTACGATCGATGCGGTGACATTCTTCATCTTGATGGCCTTTGTCCAGGTCTTTGGGAGTGAATATCCCAGCGAGATGCTTCTCAGCTGGAAATATGTTGCGTTGTACAGTCCTCTGGTCGAGTTGTAGTAGGAGAGGGTTCCATGCTTGAAGGCGAACCTCGGGTTGTATGATGTCTGTCCCGGGGTCTCCCAGTAGTTCAGTTCCTCGACAGGGGCGTTCTCGTCGATGATGCTCTCGCCGTCGTCTCCGAGCCTCGTGCTGTATTCCCAGCCACCGAGCTGGTAGTCGAACATGACCTTAAGGTTGAGTCTCTTCCACTTGAAGTCGTTGGTGATTCCTCCGCGGAGGTCAGGCTCCTTTGAATATTCCGGCAGAAGGACTCTGTCGTCGTAGTTGAAGGTGTAGGTGAGGTTGCCGTTGAAGTCGTACCACATAGGCGCTCCGTTGGTAGGGTCGACTCCGGCCCAGCGTACCAGCCACCATGCGTCCTTGCTGGCCCCTGCGACCCAGATCGAGTCGAAGAAACCGGTGTGCATGTCCTTGTAAAGCTTCTTGATGGTGTTGGTGTTGCGGGCTCCGTTGATGGTGAAGTCCCAGGAGAAGTCGCCGGCCTTGATGACATCAACGTCGAGGTTGAACTCCAGTCCGCGGTTCTCGATCTCACCCACATTGCGCATGACGGATCCGTCTGTGATGACAGATGAGACCCTTCCGCTGTAGAGAAGGTCCTTGGTCAGTCTGTTGTAATATTCAACAAGGAGATTGACTTTCTTGAACAGGCCAAGGTTGCCTCCGATGTTGGTGATGTAGACTGTCTCCCAGCTGAGTCCAGGGTTTGCCGGCGAGGACTGGCTGGCACCGGTTACGCCACCATAATAGCTGTTCAATGAATAACTTCCATAGGATGACGAGGTGTCGATCCTGGAGTTTCCGTTGTTGCCATAGGATGCCTTGAGACTGAGTGCGGAGATCCATGGGACGGTGAAGAAGTGCTCGCGCCTGATGTTCCAGTTGACTCCGATTGATGAGAAGCTCGCCCATCTTGTGAATTCGCTGAATGCTGAGTTTCCCTGACGGCGCCAGCTTGCCGTGACCGTGTACCTGTTGTCGTAGGACAGGGAAGCGTAGGTGATGTAGGACAACGACTTTGTGGTCGAGTAGTTGGATGAGCCGTTGATTGTGGATGAATTGGCGTAGGCTATCTCCTTGATGTGGTCGTTGATGAATCCGCTTCCGGTGGTGTTGAGGTAGTCGTGGACCTTGCTTGACCACTCTATGCCTCCCATTGCGCTGACGCTCCACTTGTCGGCGAATGTACGGTTGTAGTTGGCGCGGAGGTTCTCGTCATAGACTGTTGAGAACACTCCTGCACGGCGGGAACTTCCGTTGTTGCCGCTGTCCGACATACCGGAAAGGTTGGTGCTGGCGTCGTAGGTGGCTTCGTAGATGTTGATGAAGTTCGCACCGGTGATTGATGTGATATCCATTCCCTTGAACGGCTTGTAGACAAGGGTCGCATTCGCCTCGGCGCTCAGGTTGATCTGGTAGTTGTCGTTCTCCTCCCTTTCAGGAATCTTGTTGTAGACGAATTTCTTCTGCTTCTCCTGATAGACATAGTCGTCGGTGCTGTACCAGTTGTAGAGTCTGAATGTGCCGTCCTCATTGTAAGGTGAGAAAATAGGGATCTGCTCCAGGTAACTCTGGCTGATTGAGAATATGTCGTTGTGGTTGTAGGTGCCGGAAACGCTTGCAATCGCCTTGAACTTGTCAGAGAACTTGATGGTGGTCTTGTTGCGTACCGAGAAACGGTTCTGGTTGTTGCCGAGTACTGGAGAAGTGCTGGTGAAGGCTCCCAGGGAGAAATATTCATCCATGTTCTTCATGCCGGTGGCTGCGGAGAAGTTGACCTCGGTCGTCTGCCCCGTTCCGTAATAGGCGTCGAACCAGTCGGTGTCTGTGCCGGAGTAGTTGTTGTGGGCGTTGTCCTGGTAAGGGAATGCCTCGGCCGGCCGGCCGGAATTGGTCCATCCCAGCATTGCAAGATTCCTCCACTGCTCCGAGTTTACCCACTTGATGGTCGTGCTGCGGTCGATGTTGGAGAGTCCGTACTTGACAGAGGCGTTGTAGGAGGTTTCGCCTTCCTTTGCGTTCCTGGTGGTCACGAGGATGACACCGTTGGCTCCGTCAGCTCCGTACAGGGCCGTGGTGGACGCATCCTTGAGGACGGTCATCGATTCGATGTCGTCGGTGTTCATGTAGGAGAGGGGACTGACCGTGTAGCTGGTTCCTGTCACGCTGTTGGTGCGTGTGCCGGTGTAGACAGGCACTCCGTCGATGATCCAGAGAGGTTCGCTGGATGCGCTCAGGGAACCGTCTCCACGGATTCTGATCTTGATGGTCGGGCGTCCCGTGGAGTTGTCCTCGATGACGTTGAGGCCCGGTACCTGGCCGATCAGAAGATCGTCAAGACGGTTGGACGGCTTCAGCCTGAGGTCGTCGTGACCGACCTCGAAGGCCGACCCCGTGAGGTTCTCCTTCTTCTGGATGACACCGTAGCCTGCGTTGATGACGGCCGCTTCCAGCTCTCCGTCATTTACCATCACGACCCTCAGCGTCTTCTGCGAAGGAGTGACCGCAATTACCTGGTCCTTGGTTCCGAGGTAGGAGAACAGGACGTTGACCTTGTCCGCCACAGGAATCCTGATCATGAACCGGCCCGCCTCGTCTGTCACGACTCCGGTGTTGTTCTGGCTGCAGATGACTCCTGCGCCTATGACAGGTTCCCCCTGTTCGTCCACGACGGTTCCGCTGAGTTCCCTCGTCCCGGATGTGTTCTGGGCCGTGACGGGCAGAACAGACCCCAGGAGAAGAGCCAGCAGGATGGTGAATGCAATTCTTGAATATCTCATTGAACTGTCTGTTTTTTATCTTGTCGCCTTGAGGTTCTTCTTAGAAGCTGTTTTGAAATGGTTCACAAAATTTGTTATTGAAGATTTTTGAGGATGAATTTTCTTTTGAAGATGGAGCATAGCAGTAGCTATGTGACTGATGAAAAAGGAAATTCAGACCAAAAAGATTCATAAGAAATAAAGTTAATCATTTCAAAACAGCTTCTTAACCTGTCTGCGAACTTTTTTCCATGTCCTTGCGAGGTCCTTGTCCTGACCTGCGGCTCCGGCCATCCCGCTCTCGAGCTCTTCGAAGGTATGGCAGGAGGCCCAGAGGGCCAGCTCCTCGACGATTTCTTTCCTGTAAACCTGAGGGGAACCGTAGACCGTCTTGTCCACCCCCTTTCTAGGAGGGAGCTGGAGGCTCTTTCCTGAATATCTCTCAAGAAGGAGAATAAGTTTCTCAGGCACAAGTATTTCCGTCCCAGAAAGCGACCTTTCCACCATGTCCTTGAGGAAAGGATAGTCGTCAATGTTCCCGTTTCCGTAGATTTTCCTGTGAGATGAATATGCCTCTGCAGGGCCATCGTCGTAGATGTCGATGTTGATCAGGACTGAAGGATCATATTCATGGACTATGTCCGCATCAATGTCCTCGATCTTGCTGCATCTGCTGATGCCTCTGCCCTGGGGAATCTGCTCCTCGAAGGACCTGCCGAGGATTCCTGGAAGGTCCGGACTCATCCTGGTCGTGAATCCTTCAGGAACTGACGGACCGTCCTCCTCGTAGGTGAATTTCTTGCAGACCTGGTCCACGGGGACGAGCATGTCGGAGGTGAAATGGTTGATCAGGGTCGGGGAGCTGATGCACTGTGCCAGGCCGACAGGGGAGAGAGCCTCCCATCTGGCGATGTCGTTGTCTCCGTCGAAGTTCTCCAGTATCGGGATGAAGAGCGGATAGATGCCGCCGAGAATGGACATCGGAGGGTTGAGCCCTGCCTGCCTTGCCTTCTCGTTCTCGATGTTGGCGTTCTGGAAATGGACCGCCATGTTGAAGTAGACATTGGCGACCGGTGATGATGCGGATGCTGCGCAGAGGCCCATGTGGAGCCCTTCAAGCATCAGGGTCATGTAGCCGCCCGCACTTCCTCCGAAGACTGCGACCCTCGTAGGATCGACCTCGGGAAGATGTCTGACGTAGTGGAGGGCTGCGTTGTTGAAGACCAGGTCGTCATCCGTCATGGTGGCGTTGGCGTCGGCCGGGAAATATGCCGGGCTGGCGACAGCGATGCCGTCGGCGAGGGCTCTGCGGACCAGGTAGGAATCCTGTCCGGTCTCGTAGTGGGCGCAGAAGAGCATCGGCACCTTCCCGTCCGCATTCTTCGGGAGGAATATGCTGATCTTCCTCGTATGGATCGAGTCGTCCTTGGCGATGTAGTCGACATCCGCCTCGCGGCAGTCCGCTTCTATGTCCCTGCCGTCGTTGCTCTTGAACTGGAGTGAATATGTCTCGTCAACCTTCTCGCCTGTGGAGGCATCTGACACCGCTCTTCTGGAATCCTTGTCCCCGCATCCGGCGGCGGCCAGCCAGAGGACCAGGAACGACAGTGCGGCCCCGTAAATGCTACTTCCTTTTATCATGTTACAGATCATTTCATTACATCTTTAATCTTCATTATCTTGACTGGTCCGAAGGCCTTGAGCCCTTCCATGTCAATCTTTTTTGCGTTACCCACAACGCACCAGACAACAGGTCTGCCCTCGAAGAATTCTTCGGAGAAAGCCTTGAGGTCGGATTCATCCATGTCCTGGATCTCCCTGGCCTTTTCAATCGCCGGATCCGAATCCAGCCCGCTCATGATTCTGCTCTGGACATAGGCTGGAATCTCTCTGAATGAAGGATAGTCATAGAAGATTCCATTGAATATCTCATTCCTGTTCAGTTCGAACCTGCCAGGCTTGACAGGCAGGTTCCGGATAAGTGAATCCACAACATGCATTGCTTCGACAGCCTTGTCGTTCTGTGTCCCGACCATGGCGAGAAGGCCTCCCGGAACTTCATTGCGGTTCTTCCAGTCGGATTTGAACATAGCGCTTCCGGTTGAATATGCCATAGAGCGGAACTCTCTGATCTCCTGGAACATCAGGGATGTCATACCACCTCCGAGATAGGAGTCGTAGACATCCGCTCTTGCCCTTGACTGCATGTCGGTGAGCTTGTCGGTCAGGATGATGGCCGACACGATGGCCTGAGCCGAGCCCGGCTTGTCGATGAAGATCACTTCCTGCTCCAGAGATGGAACCATCTGCCTCTCCTTCGGAGCGTCCGAATCCATGGTGGCGGCATCCACGTCGACATGTTCCTTGATAAGTTCGGTCACTTTTCCGGTGCTGACATTGCCGGTGTAGAGGATGTCGAACTGGTGCTTCGGGAGGTCGGACCACAGACTCAGCAGATAGTCGCTGTCAAGCTTGCCCATGTCGCGCAGATAGTAGGAATTCTCCCCGAAGACGGTCTTCTGGAACAGCGCTGTGTTGATGGTGCTGATGTCCTTCCTGTTCATGTTCTTCTCCGTTGTCTCCTCATCCTTGATGGCCGAAAGCTTCTTCTTGTCAGCCTTTATGTCCTTGAATATGCTGCAGGCAAGTTCCAGCGTCTCCTCCAGGTTCTCGTCCAGGCCGGTGATCTTTACTGAAACGCAGTTCTTGCTTTCGGAGATGAAGACGCTGCCGCCCAGACGCTGAAGCTTGCTGTAGAGGTCGTCGTAGGTCATTCCGTTGGTGCCAAGGCGGCTGACATATGAAGTCATGCGCTCGTAGGCGGGAATGTCGAGGGTGCCTGTCAGGAACTCGAACTTCAGTTCGAACACATCGTTGAAAGGATTCGGGGCCGAGAAGAGGCGTACCTTCGGGGCCAGTACTGTCGTCGTGACATCCTTGGCGAAATCGACATGTGGAATACGCGGGGATATTCCTGCCACATCCTCCTTAAGGCTTGCGGCATAGAAGGAAGTGCTGTCCTTGCTCTGGGGGACCACCTGCTCGTAAGGCGGTTTCTTCAGGTTGTCCTTCGGGTTCGAACCTGTCTTCTTGATGAAGACCATGCAGTCGTCGCCGAAATAGCGCCCGGCCACTCTCATGATGTCTTCCTTCGAGATGGCATCGATGCCGCTGATCCTTTCAAGCTCTTCTTCCCAGGTCCTGCCCCTGGACATGATGTCTGCCATTGAATATACCACCCTGCTCTCCTTGTCTTCGAGATTCTTGAGGGTCATCTTCTTGTAGGACTGCTTGCAGCTCTCAAGGAAGGAGTCGTCGAACTCTCCCTTGCGAAGTTTGTCGATGACCTTCACCACTTCTGCTTCGGCTGACTTCAGGCTCTGTCCGACAATCTTCGGCACTATCAGGATGGCGGTGCCTCCTGCTTTCTGGTAGGACATATTGATTGCGGCGGCTTCCATGATCTTCCTGTCAACAGCGAGCTTGTCAAGCATTCCGACCCCTTCGGCGTTCTGGAGCATGTTGCTGATGATCTGCATGACGTCGCTGTCCTTCTCTCCTGCGACAGGGGTCCTGTAACAGAGCGCCTCAAGCTTGATGACAGGGATGTCGATCAGAATCTCTTTCTCCTGGCGTCCCTGCAGCGGTTGTGGAATGACCTGCTCATGTACGGCCTCCTTGCCTTTGCGGATACGTCCGAATGTCTTTTCGATGACCGGCTTCACGGCCTCGGTGTCGATGTCTCCGCATAGGATGAGGCCCATGTTGCTGGCGACGTAATATTTCTCGAAGAACTCTCTCATCTGGCTGAGCTGAGGATTCTTGAGATTCTGAGTCGTACCTATCACGGAATATTCGTACGGAGTCCCTTTGAAAAACTCTTCAGTCGCTTTTTCGATGGCGCTCCGCATCGTGTTGTCGGAGTACATGTTCTTCTCTTCGTAGACAGTCTCGAGCTCGCTCTGGAAGAGCCTGAAGACAGGGTTCATCAGCCTTTCGGAGTTGATTTCAGCCCATTGCTCGAAGAACTGAGGAAGGAAGCCGCTGTAGAAGACGGTCTCGTCCTGGGAAGTGTAGGCGTTGAGCCCGGAACCTCCGCAGAGGGTGGTCAGCGCATCGAATTCGTTAGGGATGACGTACTTGGATGCTGCTATGCTGAGGCGGTTGATCTCTTTCTGAATACCGGTTCTCTCTTCGTCCTCTCTGGCAAGTGCGAGTTTGTCGTACATCGCTGCGATTGAGTCAAGGTAAGGCTTCTCGGCCTCGTAGTCGATTGTACCGATCTTGTCGGTTCCCTTGAACATCATGTGCTCGAAGTAATGGGCGATTCCTGTGCTCGGGCAGTCCCGCGCTCCTGCCCTGACCACCACGGCTCCGTAGGCTGTCGGAGTGGTGTGGTCCTCGTTGATCCAGACGGTCAGACCGTTGTCAAGCTTGTAGGATGTGACTTCCAGGAAGCTCTTCTCCTGCGAATATGCCAGCGCTCCGGCAAGAATGAACAGGGAGCATATCAATTTTTTCATAACAAATAGTATTCTTATCAGATACAAATATATTAAATTAATTCTTAACTTGTCACGAAATCAAGAACAGCCATGAGGAAGACTGCCATGTTGCTTTTGCTGGCTCTGGTCAGCTGTCAGTATGCCGTTTCGAAGCCGCGCCAGGTCATATTCGACACAGACTGGTGGACGGATGTCGATGATGCCTGCGCAGTCCGTCTGCTGCTGGACGCCGCTTCAGCAGGCCAGGTGGACCTTAAGGGAATCTGCCTGTCCGCACTTTGCCCGACCAGTGCAAGGTCCCTCGATTCCTTCCTGAAGTACGAAGGCTGCAGTTGCCTGCCCCTGGCGGCGGACTTTGACGCCACGGACTACACGGGCAGGCCAAGCTACCACCAGACCGTCATCTCGGGCTGCGGGGATCCGTCGGCGCGCAGCAACGAAGACTGCGAGGGTTGCGTCAGTTTCTACAGGCGGATCCTGTCACAGTCCCGCGGCCGGGTGGACATCATCGCTGTAGGCTATCCGAACACTCTCGCCAAGCTTCTGCAGAGCGGTCCGGATGAATATTCAAGGCTTTCCGGCCGCAGACTGGTGCGCCGCAAGGTCGGGCGTCTCTGGATGATGGCCGGACTCTACCCGAACGGCAGGGAGAACAACTTCTGCAGGACGGAAAGAAGCCGCCTGGCCGGTGCGCAGGTGTGTGCGGAATGGCCGACTGAAATCATATTCCTGGGCTATGAAGTAGGAATACAGGTGCGCGCCGGTGGCAGGCTGCCTTCCGATGATCTGCTGCACCAGGTCCTGAAAGTCCATGGAAGCGCGGGAGGACGCTATGCCTGGGATCCGATGACAACACTGATGGCGGTCTCTGGCAGTCCGGAGGCCGAAGGTTACCATACGGTCAGAGGAACGAATGTGGTCAATCCTGAGGACGGATCCAATGTGTTCACCGTCTCGAAAAGAGGTCGTCATTCCTATGTCGTGATGGATTTCCCGGCTCAATGGTACGCCGATCGTCTCGACGGGCTTCTTTCAAGGGAGTGACGGCGGAATTTTCTTCTCTGCCGCTTTTTTGATATATTTGCAGATGCTGCGGAGCCGCTGCTGATGCTCTCCGACGGCCTGACACCGACTGATAATCAATTAAAACATACTGAATATGAAGAAATTCTTCGTAATCATCCTTCTTGCCCTCATGACGGTCGAAGGATATTCCTGGAACAGGCTCGGTCACGATGCCTCAGCAATGATCGCTGAAAAATATGTGACCAAAAAAGCAAAGAAGAACATGGCCAAGTACCTCGACGGCCACCAGATTGCCTGGTATGCTTCCTACATGGATTACATGGGCTACATCTGCAAGCTCGGACTTTCAAACGAATGGTTCGACCACTGCGTCCCTGTCAACAAGGACTTCCAGTACGCCAACGGTGACTATGACAACAGCGGAATCAGTCAGAAAGGTGACGCCATCATGTGCGTTCAGAAAGCCATTGACGAGATGAAGGACGGTGGCTGGAAGAATCTCCCGGACTCGACGGTCAACCTCTATCTTGCATGGCTCATCCACTTCGTCCCGGATTCACACTGTCCGAGCCACATCATCTACAACTACCGTCCGAGCAACTACTGGGTCGATGTGAACGGCAGCAAGAAACTCTTCCACGGAATATGGGACGGTGTTCCGGATGTCCACGGAATCCACCACTGGAGCGCTTCCGAGTACTGCGAGCAGCTTACCGCCGGCCTCACCAAGCAGCAGAAGAAGGAAATCGAGATGGGCGGTGACGTCCTCGCATGGGTCAACGACAACGCCAACAACTGCATCGTCGCCTACGACATCGTCCGTCAGGACAAGCTCACCGACGTGGACTGCTGCAAAGCCACAGTCCTTGCTGACCAGCAGCTCCTCAAGGGAGGCATCCGTCTCGCCTGGGTCCTCAACATGATCTTCGGCTAGAACTGGAATCAGACATGTTCAAAAAAGAAGCTGTCCCGGGTCAGTCCGGAACAGCTTCTTTTTCTGTGTTGTCGGATATGTTAGAGAACGGTGTAGCTGTTGCCGTTCTTGACAATCGAGAATGACTGTGAGAATGAGTTGAGGTCCTGGAAAACTGTGATGGCTTCCGCCTTGTCTTCCTCGTTCTCTATGACGTAGGTGCTCGGACTGTGCTCAAGGTCGATGCTTCCTGCGTTCTCCTTGTGCCCGTCCATGAAGACGCAGCCGGCATTGATGATGACGTGGCGGCCGCAGGTGAATTCATAGCCAAGGATAGGGAAGGTGTTCTTCGCCTTGGCCTGGATGCTGACATTGATGATCTGCCCTTCCTGGATGCCCTCTTTGATGTCGAACGACTTCCTGGTCATGTCGATGACGTTGGAACTGACGGATCTTCCGTTGGCGCTGACGGTGCAGGTGAGGTCGAAGAACGTCAGGACGTCCTGTTCGTATTCAGTGCTGATGCTGATCTCGAAGTGGTCGACGGTGGTCTTGCTGTCGATGGGGTCGTTCTCGATAGTGTTCTTGTTGCATCCCGCCAGTGTGAGGGCTGCGACGACCGATGCTGCGATGATGAGGAATCTTTTCATTGTCTTGTTATCATTTGTTGTCTTTGACGTGGCAAATATAGTCAAAGTGCCGTTACCGGACAAATCTTGATCGGAGGGGGATGGTTCTGTTTGAATATTGTATTACATATTTCAAGATATTCATTATCTTTGCCGTTCAGGACAGAATCATCATGACGGCAATGTGGGCGCTCATCGACTGCAATTCATTCTTCGCTTCGTGCGAGAAGGTCTTCGCTCCGGGACTCCGGGGGAAGCCCGTCTGCGTGCTTTCAAGCAACGACGGCTGTATCGTCGCCCTGACTCCTGAAGCGAAGGCCGTCGGGCTTAGGAGGGGCGACCCCATATTCAAGTCAAAGGAGATAGTGGAAAGGAACGGAGTGCGCGTGTTTTCCGGCAACATGACCCTTTATGCTGCGATGTCGGACCGTGTCACGAGCATAATCAGAAGGTCGGTCGAGAGGGTGGAGAAATACTCCATAGACGAGAGTTTCGCCGACCTGCAGGGATATGGGAAGACTTGCGACCTGGAGGCATACATGCGTGCGGTGGCGGACAGGATCAGGCTCTGGACAGATATTCCGGTGAGCGTGGGGGTGGCTCCGACGAAGACTCTGGCGAAGGTCGGGAGCAAGTTCGCCAAGAAGTACCCCGGTTACAGAAGCGTCTGCATGATCGATTCGGAGGAGAAGCGTCGCAAGGCTCTGGAACTCTTCGACCTGGCCGATGTGTGGGGAGTCGGGAGACGTTCTTTTGAGAAACTTCTTTCCCTGGGTGTCCGTACTCCTCTTGAACTGGCCGACCGGCCCGCCGGCTGGGTGAAGAGGCATTTCACCAAACCTCTTTTCCAGACCTGGCTTGAACTTAACGGCCATTCCTGCATCAGTACGGAGGAAGTACTTGAACGTCAGACCATCTGCACCAGCCGCTCTTTCGGCAGCATGGTCTCGGACCTGGACTCTCTGAAGGCGTCTGTCTCCACTTTCGCTTCAAGCTGCGCGAACAAGCTGAGGGCGCAGGGGAGTGTCGCGGGATGTGTGACGGTGTTCGTCTGCAGCAATCCCTTCCGGGAGGATCTGGAACAATATTCAAATGTGGCTTCATTCTGCTTCATGGTCCCGACTTGCGACACTCTGGAGATAGTGGCTGCGGCCCTTTCCGACCTGGAGCGCATATTCATTCCGGGAATATCCTACAAGCGTGCGGGGGTCACTCTGAGCCGGATAAGTCCTGCCTGCCGCGTGCAGCTCGATCTTTTCGACCCTGTCCGCAAGAGGTCGGAACGTGCGGAACTCTCAAAGGCGCTGGACGGTCTGAACAGACGCTATGGGTGCAAGACCGTGGGGCTCGCTGTCGAAGGAGGTCGGGACGAACCGTGGAAGGTGAAGAGCGAGCATCGCAGCGGCAACTACCTGACCGACCTTTCGGAGATCCTCACGGTCCATATATGAATAAAAAAAAGTCAAATAAACTTGACAATATGTAAAATTTACCTAACTTTGCAGGAGTGTGAATCAAAACAGTGTGTATTATGAAAAATTGTCTTCTACCTTACAGATTTAAAAGAATCGGCCTGTGCCTTTTCTCTCCTTTCCTGATTCTTTGCGTCTGGCTGTTGTTCTGGGGCGATTGGGACTCCTCTTTATTGAGCTGGCCAGCATTTGCAATAAGTTTCGACACAATAGGAAAAAAGGGATTCTTGTCCGTGATAAAAAATGACCCTGTCAACGAATTCGCTATGTTGGGTCTTCTTCTTTCTCTCTGCTTCATCGCCCTTTCTAAAGAACGTGACGAAGACGAGATGACCGCACAGATCAGGATGCAGTCATTTGTCTGGAGCTTATGGTTCACTGCCGCCGTTCTTGTGTTCGGGATTCTGTTTTTCTATGGAGCCTCGTTCCTGTATGTCTCTTTTGTGGCCATCTATCTGGTTTTCATCATATACATCATCAAATTCAATGTCACGATGTCGGCGATAAGGAGGGGCTCGAAATGAAGAATACAGTGAGAGTGGAGCGTGCGGTTCTCGACATCACCCAGCAGGACCTTGCCCGTGCCGTAGGTGTCAGCCGCCAGACAATCAATTCCATCGAATCCGGTAACTATGTCCCTTCGACCGTGCTGTCCCTGAAGATAGCCCGCTTCTTCGGCAAGCCGGCCGATTCCATCTTCATGCTCGACGAAAACGACTGACAACTGATCCTACTCAACAATACTAAAATAAAAGACCGCATCCTGAATGTCTGGAATGCGGTCTTTGTGACTCCTGCAGGAGGGATTTACTGTAACAGACTCTTGCAACTTGCGGGAATTATGTAATTGAATATCAATTGTAATTGTTTTATAGACAATGGTTTCGCTTTGAGTTTTGAAGCTTGGTTGCAACAATGCTGAGTCATCCTGTGACAAGGTATTTCAGACGTCTGGAGCCAAAATGGAGCCAAACTTCTCTGCAGAAAGATAATCTATTTGATAATCTCCCAATGGCCGGATGTTCTTGAACCGACCCTGATGAGGTACCCTTCGTTCTTCAGTTCCTTTAAGTATTGCTTTATGACAGTCTGCCCCTTCCCTAATGTTGAAACTAATTCATTAATCGTAAGGTTCTGATTGTCTACGAGTGCGATAGCAACATTCTTTTTGGTCTCTGGCCACTCATTTGGCCACTCTTTGGCCACTCTTTGGTCGGTCTTTGGTCGGGTTTGGTCGGTTGTTTGGTCAGTGAGTACGCTATCAACTCCTCTTTTCTCCCAAATTGTCGCCTTGATCATGAATGCCACCTGACTGAAAGACGGCTCTGGATATCCGCCTTCTTCCAGTTCGCGATACATTCTGTCTACGCCCTCGCCGAATTCCTTGACGAATTCGTAAGCATGCATGTATGCTGCAATTTTCGGATTGCGCGAGAAGTGAATTTCGCGTATGTTGCTCGGACGGACGATACCCGGAAATATGCCAGGGCTCTCCACAGTAATGTGGTCGTCGAAAATCTTGATCTGAATATCAGTACCAAGGATGCTGTAATCACGGTGGCAGATTGCGTTCACGATGAGCTCTTTCCAACAGAACTCCGGATATTGTGCATCGGTTACGAAGAGCCCGTCAGGACCAAGGTATGTATGCTCCTTGATCTGAGTCCTGACAAATTCAATCGTTTTCTTTGTTATCTCAAGAATGGCACCTTCGAACATGACATCCTTGATGACATTCATTTCCCTGCCGACCTTCTCTTCACGGCCTTCGTATCTGATAACACGTACCCGGGCACGAGGGAAAAAGAGCTGCGGTTTATTGCCGAACATCAGGACTGCCGCGCCGCTGACGACATTGCGCATATTTCCTTTAAAGTCCTCTTGTTGGAAGATATAGCCATTCTCCCGTAAATACTTCTCAGCGCCTTTACTGTATCCGATGACATCGCAATAGGAGCCAACTAACGACATATCTATGTCTTCAGGCTTGGCATTCAGCACTGGCGCATCTTCATAGAAATGCTCTCCCTTGGCATAGACAAGCTGCATACGCTGCTCGAAGTTCAGCTTCTTGGATTTGTCGCCAATACGATAGAATACCTCATCCGCCTGGTTGGCGTGCACTTTTTCACTTTGGGCAATATGCAAGAGGATTATGTGATTGCTATTACCGTTATCGTCTTTGACATCCAGATAATCCGGCTTGGCGGAAATTGAAGGAATACAGAAGTCGAACGGGACGCGGAGCAACTCGTTTACGTGTTCCGTCTGCCCGTCAATTCCGGTAATGCTTCCGTCATCTTCAACACCCAGCGCTATGATACCGCCGTCAGCATTCGCCATAGCAATCATCGTGATGGCAAGAGCCTTGGCATCAATACGAACGCTTTTCCTGTCAAAGACTTGGAATTCTGTCGTGCTCTTTATTTCCTCAATCGTCATAAGTCCAATTATGTGTCTAGCAAAGTTAGGCAATTATAGGTAATACAATAAATATTCGGGATATGCGGCCGGGGACTGTTATTCGGCGGGTTCGAGGCCGAAGTACTGGGACTTGCGGGAGGTCGGGACGCCTTTGACCATCCAGGCAGGGGCGGGAGCGCCCTGGAGGTAGTGGTCGAAGAACTGCTGCAGACGGATTGAAAGGTCCTTGCAGTTGCGGCGCTGGACCAGGTTGTGGGCCTCGTCGTTATATTCAAGAAGCCAGGCTGGATGGTTGAAACGCCTCAGGGCCATGAAGAATTCGATTCCCTGGTACCACGGGACGGCTCCGTCATTGTCGTTGTGCATGATCAGGACCGGAGTGGTGACGTCCTGGGTGTGGAATATCGGGGAGTTCTCGATGTAGAGGTCAAGGCCTCCTTCGTCCCAGAGTGACTTGCCGATACGGCTCTGGCCGTGCTCGTACTGCATCGCGCGGACGTGGCCGGACTCCCAGCGTACCCCTCCGTAGGCGCTCGTCATGTTGCCGACAGGAGCTCCCGCCCCCGCAGCGGCGAACATGTGGGTCCTTGTCACGAGGTAGGCTGTCTGGTAGCCTCCCCAGCTCTGTCCCTGGATGGCCATCCTGGCCTTGTCGATGAACGGGAACTGCTCGCACATCGCTTCTGCTCCCGAGCAGATGCAGTTGTAGGCCGATTCTCCCGGATGACCAGGTGTGTAGACGATGTCAGGGATGAATACGACGTAGCCGCGGCTGGCGTAGAAGCTGAAGTTGATGACAGAGCGGCTTGGGGCCGGACTGCTGTAGGAATAGAGGTTCTCTGAGTTCTTTTCGTAGAAGTAGACCATCATCGGGTACTTCTTCGCTGGGTCAAGGTCTTCCGGAGTGTAGAGAAGGCCGTCGAGTTTCGTCCCGTCGTAGGCCGTCCAGTGGACAAGCTGTATGTCGCACCAGTTATATTCAGACTGCTGAGGATTGATGGCTGAGAGCTTGGTCTCAGTGGCGAAGAAGTCGCGTGTGAAGTACTGGTCGTTGCTGTGGCGGGCGTCACCCTTGAGGAAAAGGATGGTGCCGCAGTCGGCGGAAGCCCTTGTCGCTGAATATCCTGCCGGGGCGGTGAAACAGCTCTTCAGCCCGCTCTTCGCAGCATTGACCCGTGCGAAACCGTTTTCCTTGGAGGTCCGGTTGAAGGTTGTGAGGAAGACGTCGTCATCTTTCCTGTAGCTGTTGACCAGTCCTGCGGAGGTCTGTTCTCGGGTGAGGATGCTCGGCTTCATGGACACAATCCTGTACTGGATGTCCTTTGCTCTGCCTTCTCCTTTGGTGAGGCATTCCGCCTTGCTTCCGTCCGGACGTATGCGCCAGATGTCATATTTCTCGGCGAGGAGGAATGCCTCGTCGCCTTCGAGCCAGTGCGGCCTGTCGAGATAAGGCTTCGGCATCGGATGGTCGTCCTCGTCGTCGAAGAAGGTGGCGTCCAGTCCCTTGGTGAGGTTGACCGTCCTGTCCGTAGCCAGTTCATAGCTGTACCAGTTGCTGTCTCCGAAGTCGTACCAGGTCAGGTACTTCCCGCAAGGGGAAGGAGACGGTGTTCCTTCAAGTTTCTTAAAAAGAGGCTTGCGGCTGCCGTCGCGCAGGTTGACAAGGTATGAATCCGTGAAGTCGTTGCTGTCCCAGGTCGAGGAGATCTGGTAAGGTCTGTCATCGACGACCAGAGCCCAGTCGCTTCTTCCGGCGTCAAGAGGGGAGACGTGCTCATCGATGGATGTCGTCAGAGGAATGAGTGTCCCCGGCCGGTCGAGGTTGATGACCGACTTGCAGGTGGCGTCGCTCAGGCGCTTGGCATTGGCTTTCTGCATAGGAGGGGTCATGTAGATGTCCCAGTTCCAGATGTCAAGCTGAGCCGTCTCGAAGTCCACAAGAGTGGTGTCTTTCTCGGGCACGCACTCAGCAATGCCCAGGAACAGCCTCTTGCTGTCGGCCGAGAACGAGAGAGGAGAGTTCGTCGGGATGCACCAGCCCTTGGGGATGTTCTCTGAATATTCCTGCGGGAAGATTTCCTTGGTCTCAATGGAGGTCGTTGCCTTGCGGCCCTTGCCCTTGATGACCTTTTCGGACAGAATCACTCCGCAGCGCTTGCTGCCCGTGGCGTTTGTGTCATTGGTGGCCAGGAATGCCAGCTTGTCGCCGGCGATGTCGAAAGAAGGCAGCCCGTACCAGGCCTTCCCTTGGTCGAGAACTGTGGAATCAAGGTCCGGAAGCCTGTAGAGCACCACTCTGTCAGTGCTGAGGCTGTCTTTCTTGTCTTTTTTGTAGATGACGGCAAGGCTGCTTCCGTCGTGGTTGAAAGCATAGTCTCCCGGACTGCGGAGGCTGTCTGCATGGTTGGTGACAGGATCGAGCACAACGAGCCAGGAAGTCTTCACCGGCTTGGCGGCCTTCTTCGTGGAGTCGGACTTGGCGGCAGTCTCCGTCTTCCCTTCGTAGGCGATCAGGAAACGTCCTTCCTGAGGAACCTTGTACTTGCTGATCTCTCCAAGGTTTGTCACCTGAAGGGTCTCGAGGTTGACAAAGACGAGGCTGTCCTTAGGCATCTGATCGGGTTTCTTCTTGTCAATCTTTGCCTGGCGTGTCTTCTGGAAAGGAGCCTTCACCTTGCAGACAGCCCATTTGCCGTCCTGGAACAGACTGACGTCGCTGCCTCTGGCCACCTTTGTCTCAGTTCCGCTTTCAAGGTTCCTGAATATCACTTCTGCATCCCCTTCCTGAGGTGAGACGGTGTAGGCGGCGACTCTGCCGTCGAGAGTCACGGCTGATTGGGAAACCCTCTGCCATGAATCATAGACACTGTGGTTGAGAGGCTTTTTCTGTGCCTGTGCGTTGAGACCGAGGAATGTGAATGCCATGAATGCGGCGAGAATCCCTCTGGTCGGCACTGATCTGTCAAGTTTGTTCATATTCATTGATTTTTACACTCTTAAGTAGACTTTCTTCCTGTAGAGGAACCAGAGGAAGAGCCAGCAGAGGCCGAACTTGCCGACGGCAAGGATGAGATCCCCGACAGGTTGTGAGCAGAGTCCCGCCAGACCTCCGAAGAAGAACTGGCTCATCGCCCAGAACGACACGAACCTCTGGACCATGTAGATTGAAATCGGATTGCGTCCTATGACCTCGAAGAATGTGGCCCAGCGCCTCCATCCCTTCACGTCAATGAGGTAGTAGAACAGGGCGAACATGGCCAGGGAATATGCTCCCACGACGAGTACGAATGTGCTGGACCAGAGCGCCTTGTTGATAGGGAAGTCAAGGCTCCAGAGCAGGCCTGCAACGAGCATGACGGCTGCTGCGGCGAACATCAGAACTGTCTTCCTGCCACCGGACATCCTGCTTTCAGGCTGTTGGATGAACTCTCCGGTGAACATGCCCAGCATTGCGGTCACGACGGCCGGCAGGATGCTGAGTATTCCTTCAGGGTCGAACACGCCTTTGTAGTACAGGTGGTTCTTCATCACGAGCCTGTCTATGTAGCCGACGAGGTTGCCTTCCATCGAAAGCGGGTCGGCTCCAGGATAGTCCGGAGCGCCCACGAAGCGTATGAGCAGGTAGTAGCCCACCAGGATGATGCAGGAAATCCAGATCCTTGCCTTTGGCTTCAAATTGACGAAGAGAAGGGCTGCGAACATCCATGCGAAACCTATCCTTGCAAGGACGCTGCAGAATCTGAGGTTGGCGAAGTCAAGGTCGAAAAGACCGTTGTAGACAAGTCCCAGCAGGAACAGGGCCAGCCCTCTCTTGAATATCTTCGCATGGATCCGTCCTTTGGACGCACCATTGGCGACCTGCTTGGCATAGGAATATGTGAAAGCGATTCCTGCGATGAAGAGGAAGAGCGGGAATATTGTGTCGTGGTGCCTCAGACCGTTCCAGGGCACATGGCTCATCTGCCGGGCAAGCCAGCAGTTCTCTCCACCGTTGAAAAGTGCGCACAATCTCTCGATGATTGTGCTCACCCCCATTATGAACATCATGTCGAAACCTCTCAGGGCATCGAGCGAAAGCAGTCTTTTCCCAGTGTACATATTCATTGATTCTAGAAGTGTCCGACCATTTCATAAAATGGCTTATAAAGTTAGCCATTATTTGTGAATATCCTGGCATGATGATTTGTTGGATTATTTACATATCTTTGTGAAGACCTGTTCCATGCTCCGGACATCGGCATGTGGAACTTTTAAAGACAGACAACGTTATGGTAAAGCACATCATTCTATGGAAGCTCCGCGATGAACTGAGCGAGGAGGAGAAAAACACTGTCAAGGCCGGAATCAAAGCCGGTCTCGAAGGATTGAAAGGGGTCGTCCCCGGCCTTCTTGACATCACTGTCCGGACTGACGGACGTCTTGACAGCTCCAACGTCGATCTGATGCTTGACTGCACTCTGGAGAGTGCTGAGGCATTGAAAGGCTATGCCGTCCATCCCGCCCATGTCGCAGTCGCCGAATCCAAGGTCCGCCCTTACACGGTCCTGCGTTCATGCCTTGATTTTGAGATCTGATCAGTTTCCTTAGAATATTATGAAAAGAACAAAGATCATCTTGGCTGCAGCCCTTGCGGCTTTATTGTCATTGCCTTCGTGCTCTTATGATTTTGCGGCTGACTATCCTGTGGTGTTCGCCCATCGCGGATGCTGGCTCGGAGATGTCCAGACCTGTCCGGGTGTCACAGAGTACTATATCCCGGAGAACAGTCTCGACGGGGTCAGGATGGCCGCCAGGATGGGCTATCCTACTATCGAGCTCGATGTGCGGTGGACGTTGGACAGCGTCCTTGTCTGCATGCATGACTGGAGTGTGAACCGTACCATGCGGAACGCTGCTGACCAGTCCGTCATAGAGGGGAATGTCGCTGTAGGAGGCTCTTTGTTCGAGGACTTGCGTACGAAATACGCCCTTGCCAGTGTCGACCCTCAAATGCGTCGTAAGATTCCGACTCTGGAGGAGATGCTTGAGGAATGTGCATCCTGTGGCATCAAGCCCATCCTTCATTGCGACATCGCTGAGGGTTACGATGTGGCCGTTTCTGTCCTGGGAGAGGAATTCATCGCCTTCGGTTCAGAGTTCGGAGCCCTTGCACATGCACGTGAAGCCGCACCGGGCTGCCTCATCCTTCTGGACACACGGCAGGAACTGGAAAAGCGTGGATTGGAAGCCACTTTCGAGAACATCAATGGGTTGCTGGACGAACTGGGAGGCAATGTGGGAACTTCGAGCATGGGCATGGAGATCTGCGCTCCGGACATGATCGGGTCCCTCCATTCGGCAGGTCGTCAAGTTCAGTCTTCAATCTATCCAAGACCCAATGAGGCCTGCGCCGTACGCAATGGGGCCGACATCCTGCTCAGTGATTTCTGCTGGAGACCGGCAAAGAGCATGAAACCGGTGAAGCGTCTGACTGTCAAGACAGAACACGGAGATGAACCGACCTCGGCCTCGTTTGACCAATGCGAGCTCGGCGCTGTCACCATCTCCATAACTGGACATGGCCGCTGCATCCTTACCGTCGAGGAAACCTCCGCCACTGGAACAGTCGAGACCTTCCGCTACGAGTTCGGTGCCGAAGACGCCGGATCAGTTGCCGAGCGTCTGAGCTACCGTTTCTGGCGCACCTCCGTATCCATGTCCCTGTCCGCTGAGTCCGAAGCCTCTTCCTTCACCCTTGCCGCCAACCTCTACGAGCTGTAGTCCGGTTTCCTAACCCTTGTTGCATCATGAGAAAGTTATTTGCGAGAGCATTCCTTGTACTTGGACTGATTGTCCTGGTTCCATATTCAGTAAAAGCCGGTGACCTGGTCTTCTGCGGCGGGAAGGACAACGACTTCCTGCAGATGGTCATTTCTCAGGACATACCATGCCGGGTTGTCGACAATCCTCACGAGGCGGTCAGGTCAGCCGGACGCGGATCCGGTGTCTTCATTGCGGCAGAAGGCTATCCCGATGTCAGGACCGAAATCGACGCAGAGGTTTACAGGCTCGCCAGATCGAAGAATCTGAGGCTGTTCATTGAATATCCGTCCTTCATACCTGGTCAGGATCTGCCGGAAGAAACCTATCATGGAAAGTACGAGCGTGCTGTCGTCACTTCTGATGTTTTCGGCGAAGACCTTCCGCAGATGAGTGTGATGACTGTGAATGACTGCCATATCCTTGATGCAGTGGCGGAGGATCCTCTGGTCGTCTACGCAAAAGTCGCTGGCTTTGACAGGGCTGAATATGGTCTGACGGACACGGATGTCTATCCTATGCTTTTCCACTACGGCAAGAATGTCATGGTTGCCGCGACAAGGCTTTCAGAGTTCAGTACTTCCCGCTTCGGCCCTGACAAGTCCTGGAAGGTGTTCTGGGAAACTGTCGTCAGCTGGCTATGCCGGGAAACTGTCACTCTGGATGAATGGCAGTCCGACCCGCGTCCGATGTATTCAAGAAACGAACCCCTGCCTGCCGACGCCAGGAAAACCGCAGTGAAGAAAGGCGCTGACTGGCTTTTCAAGGCGAAGCTTTTCATCCATCCGAGCTGGAAGAAGCAGGCCCTCGAGTATCAGGGGGACGGCACCAATCCGTTCGGCCCTCCTGTTCCGCAGACAGCCTTGTGCGGAAACGGAAGCCTTGGCGTTCTGGAAGGACATGCTTCGAACATCTACATGGACGGACGCCAGCAGTACAGGTACTGGAGAAGATGTGACGTGCAGGGGGAGGTCTCATTCCTCCTTTCCTGCGCCTATGCCCTTACTGACGAAAAGGTCTATAAGGAATATGCCGAGAACCTCATGGACTACATATTCTATGAATCAGTCTACCGTCAGGGCGCCCATGATGACAAGGAAAGTCCTGTCTACGGGCTTCTCGGCTGGGGTGACGGTCAGAACTGGGTGTTCTACAGCGATGACAATGCCCGGGCGGTTCTCGGTGCCATGGGCGCTTCGTCCTTGATGGGCAACGAGAGGTGGAACAGACAGATTGTTGAGAACATCCTGGCGAATTTCAGAACTGCCAGCAAGCAGGGCTTCCATGGGGAAAGACTGCATGAGGGTGACATAACAAGCAATGGATGGGAATATTACAGCAACCGTGACCTCGTCTTCGTGAACATGAACTTCGAGGCATATTCATGGGCACTCTATCTCTGGCTCTACGACACGA
>JAKSJH010000079.1 GCA_024398315.1 Bacteroidales bacterium | reverse complement strand
CATTGATTTCAACAGGAAGGGTCACGAATGAGAAGAAGGTGCTGACTGCGAAGAGCGCTATGCCCAGCCAGAGGAGGGCGGGAGTGATCTGTATCAGCAGGACTCCGATTAGCAGAACCCACTGCACGATGTTGTTGGAGAAAGAGACGACCGGGACCATCGCGCTTCTGAGCTTCAGCGGGGCATAGCCCTGGTAGTGCTGGAGCACGTGGCCGCACTCATGGGCGGCGACTGCCGCGGCGGCGATGCTGCGTGTGTTGTAGACAGCCTCTGAGAGGTTGACTGTCTTTGTCTGCGGGTTGTAATGGTCTGTCAAAGTGCCGGGGATGCATGTCACCTGCACGTCATGGATGCCGTTCTCCGCGAGCATCCTGCGCGCCATCTCGGCACCGGAGAGGTTGATGCCGACCTTTGAATATTTATTGAAACGTCTGTTGAGCATGGCCTGTGCGACGAAGCTCAGCACCATCACCAGAATCAGGGTGATCCAAATCATTGAAGTTGTCATGTCAATTCATTTAATAGTTACCAGAAGACATGCTTCTTTCAAAAAGCAGGCCTGACAGTCGGAATATGGATGCAGGACTAGTCGCCGGCTTCCTTGAGGCGCTCCGCGTTCTCGGCGATCTGGAGCTGGTTGATGCATTCCTGGATGTCACCGTCCATGAAGACCGGAAGGTTGTACATCGACCAGTTGATACGGTGGTCGGTGACGCGGCCCTGAGGGTAGTTGTAGGTGCGGATCTTGGCTGAACGGTCACCGGTTGAGACCATGGTCTTCCTCTTGGCGCCTATCTCGTCGAGATACTTCTGGTGCTCAAGGTTGTAGAGACGGGTACGGAGTTCCTCGAAAGCCCTGTCCTTGTTCTTGAGCTGCGAGCGCTCCTCCTGGCACTGCACGACCAGACCTGACGGGATGTGTGTCAGACGGACGGCTGAATAGGTCGTGTTGACACCCTGTCCTCCCGGACCTGACGAGCAGAAGAGGTCGAGCCTGATGTCATCCCACTTGAGGTCGACGTCGAACTCACCGGCTTCAGGGAAAACGGCCACAGAAGCGGCCGAGGTCTGGATCCTGCCCTGTGTCTCGGTCTGAGGGACACGCTGCACGCGGTGGACTCCCGACTCGTATTTCATTGTGCCGTAGACACCTTCGTCGTTGGAGGACAGCTTGAAGACAACCATCTTGTAGCCTCCTGAAGTTCCAGGGGTCTCGTCGTTCATCTCAAGCTTCCAGCCCTTCTTCTCGGCATATTTCGAATACATCCTGAAAAGGTCGCCGGCGAATATGGCCGCTTCGTCACCGCCGGTGCCGCCGCGGATCTCGATGATGGCGTTCTTGCTGTCATCAGGGTCGGCCGGAATCAGAAGGATCTTGATGTTCTCCTCCATCTCTGGTAGTTTCGGCTCTATTTCGGCAATCTCGGCCTTGGCCATGTCGCGGAGGTCCTCGTCCTTCTCGTTCATGAGGATGTCCTTGGCCTCGCTGAGTTCATCGACCATCGTCTTGTACTCCAGACCGGCCTTGATGATCGGTTGGAGCTCCTTGTAGTCCTTGTTGAGCTGGACGTATTTCTTCATGTCGGCGATGACTTCCGGGTCAGCCAGCTGAGCCTGAAGCTTGTTGTACTTGTCCTGAAGGGCCAGGATCTTTTCGACTAAGGTGTTCTCTGCCATATTCGTAAAAAATAAACTAAATCGACTTGATGTAGCAGCGTCTGCGCATGAACAGTTCGTTCTCGTACTTGTCCCAGACGTTGACCGCCCCGTTGGATTCAATCTGCGGGTTGGTGATTCCGGTTGTGGTGCAGGCCTCGTGGTACTTCCTCGACATGACGCTGTGGTAGACCGCCGAGATTCCCGTGTTCTGCCACTTCGGAACCGCCCCGTTCACCATCAGGTCGACGGTGTCGTAGTTCCTCATGGCCTTGAGGAGGTGGATCCATCCGAACGGGAAAAGACGGCCGCGGCACTTCTGGAGGGCCTTCGAGATGGTCGGGAAGGTGATTCCGAACGCAACCAGCTCGTTGTTCTCGTCGAGAAGGACGGTGCTTGACTTGTCGGTCACGAACTTGAGCACCGAGGAGGCCTCCTCGTCAATCTCATCCTGAGTGAAAGGAATGAAGTTGTAGACGGTCTTCGCGAAACTCTCGTTGTAGACATTGAAGAAATAGCGGACGGTCTCCTTGTCCTTCTTCAGTTCGCTGAGCGAACCTTCGTGGAGGTTGTACCTCTGCTTGAGCAGTCCCGCCATCCTGGCCACCTTTTCCGGGAGAGGCTGGTTCGGGCGGACTTTGTACTGGAGCCAGTCGCACTCCTTGGCGTAGCCGAGCCTTGTGACGAAATCGTTGTAGTAAGGGAAGTTGTAGAGGCAGTTGAAAGGAGGGATGTTCTCGAATCCTTCGACCAGCATGCCCTGCTTTCCGAGGGTGTTGTAGTAGAGCGGCCCGTGGATCTCGTCCATTCCGTTCTCCTTCGCCCAGGCCTCTGCTGTGCTGAGAAGCAGTTTTGCAACCTCGAAATCCTCGATGGTGTCGAACCAGCCGAAACGGGCCCTTTTCTTGTTGTAGAGCTCGTTGTAACGCGGATTGATCATTCCGCAGATCCTTCCGACAACCTTCTTCCCGTCCATTACCATCCACATCTTCCTCTTGCAGTAGGAAAGTGTGGAAACCTTGGTGAGCGAGTTCACCTGGTCCGAATGAAGTGCCGGGACATACTGCGGACAGTCCTTGTAGAGACGGTCAGGGAACTTGATGAACTTCATCAGGTCCCTTCTTCCAGAAACTTCGACAATTCTGTAATCTGCCATTGGTTCTATTTCAATACACAACCCACCTGCCGGTGGAACCACGAACTGCAAATATACTATTTTGTCACAGAATTGGCAAATACCCCCTTCTAGAGCCCTTTCGCCTTCGCCTCGTCCCAGATTGCATCCATCTCGGCGAGGGTCATGTCGTGGAGGTCCCTGCCTTGACGGATGGTGTGCTCCTCAAGATAGGTGAAGCGGCGGCGGAACTTGTCGCAGGAACGGTTAAGGGCCGTGTCCGGCTCGATCCCGTAGAGCCTCGAAGCATTGACCACCGCGAACAGAAGGTCGCCCATCTCATCCTCGGCACGGTCCTTGGCCGCAGCCGCAGAAGCCTCATCCTGAGCAGCTTCCATGGCGTCGAATTCGACCTGACATTCTGAATATTCCTCCTTGACCTTGTCCCAGACCTGCTGCTTCTCCTCCCAGTCGAAGCCCACGCCACGTGCCTTGTCCTGCATTGAATATGCCTTCAGGACGGAAGGCATGGAGTCCGGAATTCCGGACAGAATCCTCTTGTTGCCGCCCTTCTCCTTCGCCTTAAGCATCTCCCATGCCGTCGAGACTTCCTCGGCGCTCTGGGCCTTGCCGTCGCCGAACACGTGGGGATGGCGGTAGATCATCTTCTCGCAGAGCTTGTCCATCGCATCGGCGATGTCGAAAAGCCCTTGCTCCTCTGCTATCCTGCAGTAGAACATCATGTGCAGGAACACATCCCCGAGCTCCTTCTTGAGGTCCTCGAAATCTTTCTTCATCACCGCGTCGCTGAGCTCGTAGACCTCCTCGACGGTCATCGGTCTGAGAGAATCGAACGTCTGGGCGTGGTTCCACGGGCATTTCTCGCGCAAAGCGTCCATCACTTCGAGCGCCCGCTCGAAGGACTTTAGTTTCTTTTCCTTGTTCTCCATGCCGCAAAAGTAGGGAAAAAACCGTATATTTGCGACTCCTACAGGTTATGAAGCTGTTTTGAAATGATTAACTTTATTTTTTATGAATCTTTTTGGTCTGAATTTCCTCTTTCATCAGTCACATAGCTACTGCTATGCTCCTTCTTCAAGAGAAAATTCATCCTCAAAAATCTCCTATAACAAATTTTGTGAACCATTTCAAAACAGCTTCTAAAAAAGACATGAAAGAATTGCGATTCGTGACGGCCGACGAGGCGGCGGCTGCAGTATGCTCCGGCGACCACATCCACCTCAGCTCCGTGGCCAGTGTCCCTCACGCTGTGATCGAGGCCCTTGTGCGCAGGGCTGACGCCCGCGAGGTGGAGGATCTCCACTTCCATCATTTCCACACCGAAGGCCCGGCGCCATATTCGGATCCGGAGTATTCCGGAATATTCTTCGAGCAGGGCTTCTTCGTCGGTCCGAATGTCAGGGCCAACGTCAATTCAGGCTATGCCGACTGGACTCCGGTCCATCTGGGCGAGACCGAAAAACTCTACCTCCAGGGAGGCATCAGGCTTGGCGCCGCAATCGTCCAGGTCTCCCTTCCGGATGAGAACGGGATGGTCTCCCTGGGCACATCCGTGGATTGCTCCATCGCTGCAATCGAGACTGCCCGCACCAGGATAGCCGTTGTCAACCCTCATGTCCCGTTCGCCTACGGAGACCTCGTGCCGCTCGACTGCTTCGACTATCTTGTCCGGGACGACACTCCGCTGATCACCAAGGGCTACGCCGATCCGACTCCGACCGAAGTCCTTATCGGTAAGAACTGCGCCGAGCTCGTCCCGGACGGAGCCTGCCTGCAGATGGGCATAGGAGCCCTTCCGAATGCGCTTGCGGCCCAGCTGGGCGACCACAGGAACCTGGGAGTCCACACCGAGATGTTCGCCGACGGCATCCTTGCGCTGATCAAGAAGGGCGTCGTCAACGGTTCCTGCAAGAAGATAGACACCGGCAAGACGGTCGCCTCCTTCCTGCTGGGCTCTGAAGAAGTATATTCATTCATAGACCATAATCCGGACGTGCTGATGAAGAACATCGGCTACGTCAACGACCCTTGGGTGATCGCCCGCAATCCCCGCATGTGCGCGATAAACTCGGCGGTCGAGGTGGACCTCACCGGCCAGATCTGCGCTGACTCGATAGGCACCAGGATCTTCTCCGGCACCGGAGGCCAGCTGGACTTCGTCAAGGGAGCCTGCATGTCCGAAGGGGGAGTGTCGATGACGGCCTTCGCCTCCCGCACCAAGAAAGGCGGGTCCAAGATCGTGCCTTTCCTCCAGCCCGGAGCCGGAGTCGTGACTCCAAGGTCCGATGCCAGATGGATTGTCACTGAATATGGTTCCGTCAATCTCTGGGGCCGTTCCCTCCAGGAAAGGGCGAAGCTTCTCATCAGCATAGCCCATCCTGACGACCGCGAGATGCTGGACCGTGCCGCCTTCGAGCGCTTCGGCCCTCACTGGCACGCCGTGAAGGTCTGACAAATTGAAAAACAAACGAACTTAACAAAATGATACTCAAGATTGTCCTTCTCGTACTCTTCTTCGCTACGAGGATTGGAGTCGGGATCTACTGCCGCAAGAGCGCGACAGATGTCAATGGCTTTGTGCTTGGCGGAAGGAACGTGGGCTCATGGCTCACAGCCTTCGCCTTCGGTACATCCTATTTCTCCGCCGTCATATTCGTAGGCTATGCCGGTCAGTTCGGCTGGCGCTTCGGCCTGGCCTCCACATGGATCGGCATAGGCAACGCCCTGCTGGGCTCCCTTCTCGCATGGAGGGTCCTGGGACGCCGTACAAGGCTGATGTCCCAGCATCTGCACAGCGCGACCATGCCTGACTTCTTCGGCCGCAGGTTCAACTGCAACGGTCTCAAGACGGCCGCCTCGGCGATTGTGTTCGTGTTCCTGATCCCATACACCGCTTCTCTGTACAACGGTCTTTCCAGACTTTTCGGGATGGCTTTCGGCATCGACTACATCTGGTGCGTGCTCGGAATGGCAGTCCTTACGGGAATATATGTACTTATCGGAGGCTACATGGCCACAGCGGTCAATGACTTCATCCAGGGAATGATCATGCTTGTGGGAATATGCGCGGTGGTCGTCTCCGTGCTCAACGGCAACGGCGGCTTCACCGAGGCTGTCTCCAGCCTTTCCGCAATCCCATCGGAAGCTGCACCGAATCTTTCTGGAGCGTTCGTGTCCTTCTTCGGACCGCAGCCGATAGCCCTTCTGGGAGTCATCCTTCTGACCTCTCTGGGTACCTGGGGCCTTCCTCAGATGGTCGGAAAGTTCTATGCCATCAGGGATGAGCAGGCTATCCGCAAGGGTACTGTCATCTCGACCATTTTCGCCATCATCGTTGCAGGAGGCTGCTACTTCCTCGGCGGCTTCGGCAGACTGTACTCCGACACCATCGAATACACCGCAGCCGGTACTCCGATATATGACAGCATCGTGCCTTCCATGCTTCAGACCCTTCCTGATCTGATGATAGGAATAGTCATCATCCTTGTCCTTTCAGCTTCGATGTCGACCCTTTCATCCCTGGTCCTTACCTCCGGTTCGACCATGACTCTCGACATCATCGCTCCTGCCGTCAGCCATAAGGACGGAAAGGTAATGAACGAGAAGGCCCAGCTTCTGTGCATCAGGCTGCTGGTGCTGTTCTTCATCGCCGTCTCATCGGTTCTGGCCATCGTCCAGGCCAGGAGCTCTGTCACCTTCATCGCACAGCTGATGGGTATTTCATGGGGAGCCCTCGCCGGCGCCTTCCTGGCTCCGTTCCTCTACGGACTCTATTGGAAGAAAACCACTTCCGCAAGCGTCTGGGCCAGCTTCGTCGTCGGAATATTCGTGATGTGCGCCTGCATGTTCTGCACCTTCACGGGCCGCACCTTCATCAGTCCGTTCTTCACTTCGCCGATCAATGCCGGAGTCCTCGCCATGGTAGCCGGACTGGTCGTGGTGCCGGTTGTCAGCCTCTTGACCCCTGTCCGCAACCGTGAGGATGTCGATGCGATGTTCACCTGCTACGACACGAAGGTGACCGTCCGCGTCTCCACCTCCCTCTCCGACCCCGTGCAGGAATAGGGGACGTCATGCCGGACCACCCTTCGTCATGCCGGACTTGATCCGGCATCTAATGGATTGCGGGTCGAGCAATGACGTGAGAAGGTTGCTCGCAATGACGTGAGAGGGCGTAGCTTTCAATGATATTTTGAAATAAGCTGGATTTTCAGTAGTTTTGTATATTCATGCTGCACTTCCCGGCAAGGAACGTATAGTCCTGTTTCTTCGCCGTTTCCAGTGCAGCGTGGATTGTCGTTCTGACAGGTCTCCAACAGGGCTCTGCCAACGGCGAAGCATTGACTCTTTCATCCTGAAACGCAACGAAACCATATGTCCGAGCAAGAACTACAGCAGCAGATGGACGCTATGAGAGCACTTGACGAACCGATGCCGCAGGTGGGCATATTCTGGTACGACCTGGAGGACAAGGCCTTCTTCGGAGTCCGCAAGCTGGAACTGACCCCCAGGCAGGTTGAGGACGCCGCAGACAAGGGTCTGCCGTTCATCAACTATCCCCATCTGCACCGGCAGGTCTGGGCCAAGGAATATTTCCGTGCCCAGGCCAGGCACGAAGAGACCAGGTTCAAAGGCGATTACACCAAGGTCCCTCGCGGAAGAGTGGCCTGGAACATCGACAAGTTCATAGTCTTCGTCGGGCAGTGGGCCAAGCCCATCGAGGCCGAACTGGCTGAACAGATCGAGAGGGAGTTCGCCCTCCCATACTTCGAGTTCGTGTATGACGAGCACTGGGACCTTGGCCATGGCTGGTCCGGAGATCTGTAGTATCGGGCATATTGAGGGTGAAATGTGAAGAATGGCAATAAAAACGACGATCAGCTCTATGAATAAGAAAGTGATGCTGGTGTTCGGGACTCGTCCGGAGGCGATCAAGATGTGCCCTCTGGTCAAGGAGTTCCAGAAGCGCACCGATGAGTTCGAGACCATCGTGTGCGTAACGGGCCAGCACAGAGAAATGCTCGACCAGGTGCTCAGGATCTTCGATGTGACTCCTGACTATGACCTGAACATAATGAAGCAGGGACAGGACCTCACCGATGTGACCTGCCGCATCCTTGACGGTCTGCGGGCCGTGTTCAAGGAGTGCCGTCCTGATGTCGTACTCGTCCATGGTGACACCACGACTTCTATGGCGGGGGCTCTCGCTGCATTCTATGCGCAGATTCCTGTCGGCCACGTCGAGGCCGGACTCCGCACCCACAACATGCTCAGTCCATGGCCCGAGGAGATGAACCGCCAGGTCACAGGCAGGATAGCCGGCTACAACTTCTCTCCGACTCCGCTCTCCGAGAGCAACCTCAAGGCGGAGAACGCCCTCGGCAGGATATTCGTGACAGGCAACACCGTCATCGACGCCCTCCACATGGTGGTGGACAAACTTCAGAACGATGCCTCGCTTGCTGAAGAGCAGGACAGAGCCCTTCTCGAAGCCGGTTATGATGTCTCCCGCCTCAAGGACGGCCGCAAGCTCGTCCTCATCACCGGCCACCGCAGGGAGAATTTCGGAGACGGCTTCATCCGTATGGTGACTGCAATGAAGGACCTCAGCGAGAAATATTCAGACGTGGACTTCGTCTATCCTATGCACCTCAACCCCAATGTGCGCAAGCCTATCCACGAGGTGTTCGGTGAAGACCTGACCCGCCCGAACTTCTTCTTCATCGAGCCGCTCCAGTACCTTGAGTTCGTGCATCTGATGAACAAGTCCGCCGTCGTCCTCACCGACTCGGGCGGCATACAGGAAGAGGCTCCGGGGCTGGGCAAGCCGGTCCTCGTCATGCGCGACACGACTGAGCGCCCGGAGGCGCTTGCCAGCGGAACCGTCCATCTGGTAGGCACCGACTACGACAAGATAGTGAACGAGGTCTCCACCCTCCTCGATGACCCGGAGGCCTATGAGGCGATGTCCAAGGCCGTCAACCCTTACGGAGACGGGCAGGCATGCCGCGGAATCGCCGATGCACTGGGCGGAAAGGAGACGGACAGGTTCGGGGAATGACACAGTCAAAAAGCAGAAAACAGATATGATCAACGTAATAGGATTGGGCTACATAGGATTGCCTACAGCCCTGATGATGGCGAGCCATGGAGTTGAGGTGGTCGGAACGGACTACAACAAGGAACTCGTGGCCACGCTCAACGCCGGCAGAACCACCTTCAAGGAGGACGGCCTGGACGAACTGTTCTCCGATGCCGTCAAGGCTGGCATCAAGTTCACCACCGAATACCAGAAGACGGACATGTACATCGTCTCCGTCCCGACCCCTTACGACAAGTTCTCCAAGAAAGTCGACGCCTGCTATGTCGTGGCTGCGATAAAGGAAGTGATGAAAGTGTGCCTCAAGGGGGCTGTCGTTGTCGTCGAGTCAACCGTGAGTCCCGGAACGATGGACCGTTTCGTCCGTCCGGTGATCGAGGAAGGCGGCTTCAAGATCGGTGAGGACATACACCTCGTCCATGCCCCGGAGAGAATCATTCCGGGGAACATGGTCTATGAGCTCCTCCACAACAACCGCACTGTCGGAGCCGACAGCAAGGAGATCGGCGAAAGGGTGAAGGAATACTACGCCACCTTCTGCCAGGGCGAGATCGTCGTCACCGACATCCGCACGGCAGAGATGACCAAGGTCGTGGAGAACACTTTCCGGGCCGTCAACATCGCCTTCGCCAACGAACTTTCGAGAATATGCCGTCACGACAACATGGATGTCTATGAGATCATCAGGATCTGCAACATGCACCCGCGCGTGAATATCCTTCAGCCAGGTCCCGGAGTGGGCGGCCACTGCATAAGCGTGGACCCGTGGTTCCTCGTAGGAGACTATCCGAGTCTTGCCAAGGTCATAGACGAATCAATGCGTACGAATGACTCCCAGCCGGAGTTCGTGCTGAACCGCATCCACGAGATCATGTCGGAGAACGGCATGACCGACACCGGCCGCGTGGGACTTTACGGAATCACCTACAAGGAGAACGTCGACGATGTCAGGGAGTCTCCGACACTTCAGCTTGCCGAGTGCCAGGAAAGGCACCTTGCAAGTCCGCTCAAGAGTTTCGACCCGTTCTTTACGGACAAGGTGATAATGAAGAACCAGGTCCTCGATTTCGATGAGTTCCTGGACGGAGTGGACATGGTGGTCATCATGGTGAAGCACGACCACATCAAGGCCAGCTGGGAGAAACTCAGAGGAAAGGTGGTTCTGGACTGCTTCAACATCTGCCCTCTTGAGGGTGTGTATCATCTGTAAAGCGTTCGATAACAGGATGTTCAATCTTGACAAATTCATCTCCGATTCCGTGACGTTCCGTCCGGTGAGCATGTTCGCCGCCGACATTGAGGCGAACAGGGAGACTCTGGCCAGTGAGATCGGGGGGGAGTCGGGCTGCGTCATCGGCGGAGCCGGGTCGATCGGTTCGAGCTTCATCAAGGCTGTCCTGAGGTTCGAACCGGCCAAGGTGGTCGTCGTCGACCTCAGCGAGAACGGTCTTGCTGAACTTGTGCGTGACGTGCGGTCGACCGAAGGCCTGTTCGTGCCGGAAGAGTTCCGGTGCTACACCCTGAACTTCGCTGACCCGATCTTTGAAAGAATATTCAGAGAGGAGAAGGGCTTTGACATCGTCGCCAATTTCTCCGCCCACAAGCATGTGCGCTCGGAGAAGGACAGATACTCAGTGCAGGCCCTCATCGAGAACAACGACATCAAGGACAGGCAGCTCATGGACCACCAGA
>JAKSJH010000078.1 GCA_024398315.1 Bacteroidales bacterium | reverse complement strand
GCCTTGATATTGTCGCAAGTTCTTCTTCTCTTCCGATAACTGTTGATGGGTTCATTTTTACTATAATTTACTGAGACAAAGATAATAATAAAAATACAACCCCAATAGAAATTCGGCCAAAATGTAAGTTTTTCGCCCGTTTTGGCCGGATTTCGCGGAATGATTGCTCCCTATCGATTATTCAAAGGCGCCTCAGGCGTAAGCCTCTGCTGTCAAACAACCTATTGTGAGCTTGTATACATAATTATTTTGATTCTGTGACGAGGCGGACAGACGTGGCCCTAAACCGTGCATCGCTGGTGTTAGGAAGGACACTGTCGCCGTCGAAGTTCAAGGAGTAAACGTAGTAGTCGTAGTTCGGAGACGCAGACCAGTAATATCCGCGGCCGCCGACAAGGCTCACGTCCTCCGGACCCGCGAAGCCCGGGAGCGCATTCGCAAGATATGCGGCAGGCATCACAGTCGCTACGGTTATAGACGGATAACTATGGAACTCCATTCAGAGGGGATAAGGATCAACCACAAGACGGTCCAGAAGCTGATGAAGGGCATGGGTCTGCGAGGAACGACGCAGAAGAAGCGCCACTATTACTCGTTCCATGGAAGGGTCGGAGAAGTCGCCCCGAACGTAATAGACCGCAAGTTCAAGACAGACGCGCCGTGCCGTAAATGGACGACGGATGTCACGCAGGTCTGCATACACAATAGGATTACATACCTCTCTCCCATCCTTGACATGTACAACGGGGAAATTGTGTCCTATACCATATCGAGAAGCCCGAACCTGGAGATGGTCATGAACATGCTCAACAAGGGTCTAAAGAAACATCCGGATACCAATGGACTCATAATGCATTCGGATCAGGGATGGCATTATCAGCATCCGCTGTATCAGAAGATGCTCAAGGACCACGGCATAATACAGAGTATGTCCAGGAAGGGGACGTGCCTTGACAACGCAATAATGGAGAACTTCTTTGGAATCATGAAGAACGAATTGCTATATTTGCGCAAATGGGACTCCATTGAACAGTTTGAACGAGCGTTGCGAGCATACATCAGATATTACAACAATGAACGCATCAAATTGAGGTTGAACGGAATGAGCCCAGTTCAGTACCGGGCTCAACATCAATAACAATCTAAATATTAATCCGTCCAACTTTTTGGGGTCACCTCAAGGTCGGTCATCCTCTTGCATTATCTGTCGGGAGATGCGGATTAGCGGATCATCGGGAGCCAGGTCTGGATGTGGGAGCCCTTCCAGCAGTCGACGGATGAGTAGTCGACCATCTTGATGTCGCCGTTGGTGGTCGGGACGATGAACTGCATGCGGGTGCCTGGGCGCTCAGGAGTGACCTGCTTCACCTTGACCTCACCGTTGGCGTCTGCCACAACCTGTACAGGCTTGTTGTAGTCAGGGTCGATGTTCTCATCCCTGGCAAGGACGAGCGGTCCCCACTGGACGGCCTGGAAGTACTTGCCTTCAGGATTGCGTCCGCCTTCAGGTGCGTTGATCAGCTTGCAGCGGAAATCGAAGACGATGCGGATGCTGTCGCCCGGCTTCCACTTGCGGTTGAGCGTGAGATAGGAACCGGCCACGATGCCCTTGACAGGCTTGCCGTTGACCTCCACCCAGGTGTTCGGGCTCCAGGACGGCATGCGGAGCTTGACTGAGAACTTCTCGGTCTGCTGAGGTTCGACAGCGATCTTCACCTCGTTGCACCTTGGGAATTCAGTGTCAAGCGTAAGGTTGACCTCCTTGCCGGAAGCCGTCAGAGCCTTTGCCTTGGCAGCATTGTAGAGATTGACGACCGGACCGTCCTCAGCCTGCATGATTGCCACAAAAGGAATGTAGGCGAGACCGATAGGACCGTTGAGGTTGCAGCAGGTCACAGGCAGGCCGTCGAAGTTCCATCCCCAGCCGTGGTTGGTCACCTTCTCGCCGTTGAAGAGGTTGACATAGCTGAATCCCTTTCCGTCCGGCTTCATCGCACCGAGAAGGCCGTTGTAGACATATTTCTCGAAATATTCAGCTGCAGCAGGGTCTCCTGTGAGACGAAGGTACTGGGAGCAGTACTTGATCCAGGTGACTCCGGTGCAGGTCTCCATCATTCTCTGGATGGAAGGATTGGTCTGCTCGACTGCAGCGTTGCTCCATGCCTCGCCGGCGACAAGCGGCCAGTAGACATCGGCTCCACCATTGCCGACAATGGTTATCTCATTGTCCTTGACATTGTTGAAGTACTTGTCGATAGTCTCTTTCCAGACCGGGTCACCAGTGACACGGTAATACTCGACAAGGCCCTCCCAGAGGGATGTCATCTCGTAGGCCTTCGGATAAGGAGCACCGACTTCGGTCATCGCAGCGCCCTCGCGGACAGCTTCGAACATATTCTTGCCAAGACCTCCGCCGTTCTCGACGATATGGGTGGCGAAGTCAAGATATTCCTTCTTGCCGGTGTAGTTGTAAAGCCTCATGAATGGTTCGAGCAAGGTGGAGGACTCGACGTGGTTGTTGCTCCATCCGAAGTACTTGATAGGAATCTTGTCAGGACCGACCTGGGCCATGATGCTGGCTGCTTCCTTCTCCATTGCAGCAAGGACCTTAGGATCCTGCTCGATGTCAGTGTAGTAGTGGCTGAGTCCGAGAAGCACATACTTCCTCTCCCACATGTCACCGTCAAGAGGAGCATAGGTGCACTGTGCGGCGGATTCGTAATAGCCGCCCGGCTGCTTGTCGACAGGGACGGTGCTGATGCTGCCGTTAGGCTTCATCGTGGCTATGAGTGAATACACAGCATCCCTGGTGATCTTCTTGAGTTCAGGGTCACGGGTGTACCTGTACATCATGCCGTTGGTACGCAAGGCCTTGCCGATCATCTCGCCGAGAGCGAACTGAGGGGCGCCGGTCCTGAAGAACTCGATGACCGACTCATAAGGCATGACACCTTTCGCCCAGTTGTCCTGGCTCTTGCGGATGTCGTTGTCGAAATAGCCCACGAGCTGGACATTGCCGGAAGGGAGCGGTTCCATCACGTTTTCGACCTTCTTCTGCTGAGCCATCGAGACAGAAGATGAAATGACGCAGAGTGATGCTGCAAAAAACAAGAATCTTTTCATTCGATAGTATTATTAGACTTGTCCTCAAATATAGTCATTTTCCGCGACAATTATCATATTAGGGATTATTCAATATTATTCGTATCTTGCAACCTATTTGGGTTGGTAAATATGGGAAAGCTTTACGAAAGACTTTGTAAGGACTACCGGTTCCTGGAAGGGCTGAAGACCTGCATCAACTGCGGTACCTGCACGGCCATCTGTCCGGCTGCCGAGTTCTACAGATACGATCCCCGGAAGATAGTCGACACAGTCCAGAGGAAGGATGACGCTGAAATAGAAGCGCTTCTGAAGAGTGACACGATCTGGTACTGCGGCGAGTGCATGTCCTGCATGACGCGCTGTCCAAGGACAAACGCCCCCGGGAAAGTCATCATGGCACTCAGGGCGCTGTCCATCGAGACCGGCTTGTTCATGGAATCTGAGCGGGGACGTCAGATGTACCCTCTTTCAAAGGCACTGGTGGGGAATATTCTCAAATACGGCTACTGCATCTATCCGGACACGTTCGACCTGGAGGAGCATCCCGAGTCGGGGCCTGTCTGGAAATGGTTCCTGGAGCACAAGGAGTCAGGATACGCAAGGATGGGAGCCAACTACAAGGGCAAGGGTCCCGGAGCCTTGAGACTCATAGCCGAAGAAGACCTTGCCGAACTGAAGGCCATCTTCGACGTGACCGGAGGCACCCGGATGACCGAGCAGATCGAGCGGCTCTCGGAAGAGAAGGCGCGCGAGATGGGAATGACACCGGAAGAATACCGCAGGTACACTTTCGAACACGGTTCGGAAGGACATTTCAACAACGACTGACAAAATGATCCATCAAGGAAAGAAAGTAATATGGTCTGATTATCAGAAGGAGATCCCTGACGACCACTGGTTCTACGCCAGAAGCTGCATCCGTCAGAATTTCTTCCCCGCTTCCGAGAAGTATTTCCTCAAGATAACGAAGGAGCTTCTCGGGAAGGCCATCTGTGACAACGAGCACCACACGACCTGCGGCGGCATAGCCTATCACTCCGACACGATTCCTCAGGAGACGGCCATGACGATAATCGCCCGTCAGTTCGCCATCATGACCGAAGCCGGCTACGAGAACCTTGTTGTCTCCTGCATAACGTCCTTCGGCAACTACAACGAGACCATCGAGACCTGGAGGGAGTTCCCGGAACTGGAAGCGAAGATCAGAGAGAACCTCTGGAAGGCATGCAGACGGGAATTCAAGATTCCGAAATACGTCGCCCACGCCAGCGACCTGATCTACCGTTTCCGCAATGAAATCGCAGAGAAGGCCAGGTACAACCTCATCGACAGGCACACCGGCCAGCCGCTGAAGATTGTCGAGCACATAGGATGCCACTATTCCAAGATGTTCCCGCACAAGGGATTCGGCGGCGCTGAATATCCATGCGTCCTGAGCGGGATGGTGGAAAGCTGGGGCGGTCAGATAATCGATTACCCGGAGCGCCGCCACTGCTGCGGCTACGGATTCCGCCAGTACCATGTCAAAGCGAACAGAGGCTACTCTCTGTCAAATACTTACAAGAAATTTGAATCCATGGAGCCTTACCATCCGGACGCAATCATCACCAACTGCCCCGGATGCCCGTACTTCCTGGACCGCTGGCAGTACGTCATCAGCGAACAGACAGGAAAGACTTACGGACAGAACGGTTACGGAATCCCGGTCCTGACCTACGAGGAACTGGCCGGACTGGTTCTCGGGTACGACCCCTGGGACCTCGGGCTCCAGATCCACCAGGTGGCCGTGGAACCGCTCCTGGACAAGATAGGAATTGAATATGACCCCGAGGCGAAGTACCTGGGTGTCAACAAGGAAGACATCCTCAGACCTGAGCTTCCGACCAACCTTAAATGCCATTGATGGAATGAAAGAGAACGTAGTGATAATCGGAGGCGGAGTCGCAGGACTCGAAGCTGCCAGACAGCTTCTGTCGCTGGGCTACATGCCGATAGTGGTCGAGCGCAAGAAGTCCCTGGGAGGACATGTCGCCCAGTGGAACAGGCTCTTCCCGGACATGACTCCGACCAAGGACCTGATGGAACGGCTGATTGCCGACACAGCACAGGCGAACATATTCACAGAGACCGGCATCCGCTTCATCAACCGTCTGAAGGACGGCTACAATGTCATGCTCACCAACGGAGTCAACATCTACAGCAAGGCGGTACTGATCGCGACCGGCTTCGGCCTGTTCGATGCAAGGAAGAAGGAAGAATATGGCTATGGTGTTTATGACCATGTAATTACCAATGCCGACCTGGAGCAATGGTTCAATGGAAAAGAGGACAACAGGATTCCTGAATCTCCTCAATCCATAGGCTTCGTCCACTGCGTCGGCTCCAGGGATGTCAAGTCCTGCAACTCGCAGTGTTCCAAAGTCTGCTGCATGACGGCCGTCAAACAGGCCATCGAACTGAAGGAGAAATTCCCACAGGCCGAAATCTACTGCTTCTACATGGACCTGAGACTGTTCGGCAAGAAATACGAGGATTTCTACATAAGCGCCCAGAAGGACTACGGCATCCACTTCATAAGAGGAAGAGTCTCCGAGGTAAGCGAAAGACTTGAAGGAAGGCTTCAGGTAAAGTCAGAGGACACATTGAGTGGAAAACCATTGAAAGTTGGAATCGACCTCCTTGTCCTGATGTCAGGCATGGTAGCCAGAGACGAAAATTCCGAGATTGCCTCGATGCTCAGGATCCAGACAGATTCCGACGGATTCCTCAAGAGCAGGGATAACATCTACAGCATCATCGAGTCGGAGCGTCCGGGAATATTCTTCGCCGGTGCATGCACCGGCACCAAGACAGTTCCCGAGACTGTCGCTGAAGCGCGCGCAGCCGCGCTGGAAATCCATAACTATCTGAGCAGATGATCGATTTCGGTTTCAAGATAAACCCAAGTTCAACTCTGGATCTGGACAAAGCCGACCTGACCCTCTACAACAAGCTGGTCAGGATGGAGCCGGAAGCCAGGATGTGCATGGCCTGCGGAAGCTGCAGCGCCACCTGCATGTCGGCTGAATATTCAGGGATGAGTGTCAGGAAAGTGCTCCTGGCCCTGCAGAGAGGCAAGGACGTGTCTATGATGCTTTCCAACTGCATGCTGTGCGGGAAATGCACCATGGTCTGTCCGCGTGGGATCAACACCCGCCACCTCATCCTCAGTCTGTGCAGGATCTATGACAAGGAGGGTCTGAAATGATTGACAGGATAGCCTCAGGATTCCACCCGTTTGTCATTCCGTTCGTTTTCGGAATGGTGTTCGTCATCGGCTGGTGCATCCTGGCACTGGTCCGTATTCTGTTCCAGCTTACACATCAGGACAGGCTTGCTTTCTTCAAGTCGCTGGTCAACCCGAAGACAGCCCTCAGGAACATCAAGGACATATTCGCAAACTGCCTTCTCCATGTGAAACTGTGGAAAAGGAACAAGCTCCTGGGTTATATGCACTCCAGCATAGCCTTCGGGTGGTTCATGCTGATCGTGCTGGGACATCTTGAGGTCTTCATCTACGTTCCGCACAGGATAAACCTCTTCTACTACCCTATCTTCTTCAACTATTTCGTCTCGGAAGCCGATGCGACGATCGGAGGTTCGCTCCTGTTCTTCCTGATGGACTTCTTCCTGCTCATGGTGCTCAGCGGAATCGTCCTGGCCATGGTCAAGAGGTTCCGGTCGATGCTCTTCGGCATGAGAAGGACCACAAGGCCTGCATTCCTCGACAGGATCGGGCTCTGGGCCCTCTGGATGATATTTCCGCTCAGGTGGATCGCCGAGACTTTCACCGCACACATCAGCGGTGGATCGTTCCTGACCGCTCCGATGAGTCACCTGCTTGTCAGAGTGCTCGGCGACAACATCCCTGTGATGCCGTTCTGGTGGGCATATTCAATCGCCCTCTGCGTGTTCATTTGCGTCCTTCCTTTCACCCGCTACAGGCACATCCCTGCCGAGATGCTTCTGATTCCGAGGCGCAATGCCGGTCTCAAGATAAGGAATGCGCGCAAGGGTCTGGCCAAGGTGGAAGTTTTCTCCTGTCCTAACTGCGGAGTCTGCATCGACGCCTGCCCGATGAGCGTCAAGAAGGCCAACATCAAGGACTGCACAGTCTACCTCAACCGCCAGATCAGGCGCGGCAACGAGAAACGCATAGAGCAGATCAGCGACAAGTGCCTGCTCTGCGGCAAGTGCGAGGCAGTCTGCCAGGTAGGAGTCCAGGGGCCGACCATCAGAGTCGCCCAGAGGTCCATAAGGAAATACGGTCTGAGCCAGGATTACTCCAACATCGACATCCAGCCGCTGGTCGATGCGGCAAAGGGCTCGAAGGTCGTCTATTTCGCAGGCTGCATGACCAAGCTCACTCCGAGGATCAGCACAGCGATGGAAAGCCTCTTCAAGAAAGCCGGCGTTGAATATGTCTGGATGGACAGGGACGGGGGCCTGTGCTGCGGAAGGCCGATGCTGACGGCCGGAAGGCTTGAACAGGCCGGACAGATGATCGCCATGAACGAAAGAATCATCAAGGAAAGCGGAGCCGGCACCCTTGTGCTCAGCTGCCCTATCTGCTACAAGATGTTCAAGGAGCATTACAATCTCCCTGGTGTCAAGATTGTCCACCACACTGAATATCTCGAAGAGCTTGTCCGTTCAGGCGTCCTCAAGCTTGAAAAGGGAGACACTTTCTACGTCTATCACGACCCTTGCGAACTTGGCCGCGGATCGGGAATCTACGAAGCTCCGAGGAAGCTGGTGGGCCAGGCGGCCATGATAGTCGACGCGGGTCACACCAGGGAGGAAAGGAGCTGCGGCGGGGGTTCGCTGGGATCCCTCACATTGAGTTTCGCCCAGCGTGAGGCCATCACGAAGGCGTCTCTGGCCGACCTGGGAGTCAATCATCCAGATGCCATCGCAACGGCATGTCCTCTGTGCCTGGCAACGTTCTCAAGATATTCAAGCAGGCCTGTGAGGGACATCGCCGAGATTGTGGACATCCAGTCAAACGGTTCCGAGTAATGCTGGGTCTTGAAGGTCTCGGACTGGCAGGTCTGTTCATCGGTACGTTCTTGGCAGCCACTATCATACCGTTCAGTTCCGACGCTCTGTACATCGCCGTGCTTCTGGCGACAAAGGACACGGCAGGCTGCCTGGCCGTGGGCACCCTTGGCAACTGGCTGGGCGGTGTCACATCCTACTGGCTCGGCCGGCTGGCAAAGTGGGAATGGCTCGAGAAGCACTTCAAGGTAAAGGAAGAGACCCTCCTCAAGCAGAAAGCGCAGATTGACAAGTACGGTGTCTGGCTGGCCCTTCTGAGCTGGGTGCCGGGAATAGGCGACGTCATCACAATCGCCCTGGGATTCTACAAGGCCCCTGCCGTCTGGACCCACATCCTCCTCCTGGCAGGCAAGTTCGGCAGGTTCGCCGTCTGGACCTGGATGCTCGGAATGTAGTCCGGGCCAAGAATATGTTTTGAAAACAGCCTCTAGATGGCACGGGCCTTCAGGTCGTCCAAGGTAAGGTAGATCATGTTGCCGACCTTACGGCCGTTGCGGTAGGACTGGATCTTGAGCCTGCATGCACTGCGAGGCATGGAGAACGGTCCGGTGTACTTCGGCGAATGGTTGTCAGGGTTTGTGTTGTCGACTGTGTAATAGATCTCGACATCGTCGATCTCTGAGCCGAGTTCGATGCTGAGGCCACCGTCTTCGCAATTCCTGACCGTGATGAGAGCGTTGTAGACACTGTTAGCGGAGAAGTTGATGTCTGCCTCCCCTGCTCTCTGGAAATGATGTTCCATCCTGTCCACGAAGTCCATCCAGTTGCGTCTGTCCTTCTGTGACCAGAAGACTTCCGAAAGGGCCCAGCCGCGCGGCCAGGTCATATATTCAGCATGACGGAAAACAGGGACGGCCTCAGCCCAGAGGTTTCCCTGGCCTCCAAGCACGAGGGACGGGTCAACACCTTCAGGCACAGGCTCGAAGCTGTAGCACGAACTGAGCCTGAGCATTGAATATGTCACCGGCTCGACTGAAGGTTCTCCCTGGTAAAGGTCCAGATAGCAGTTGGTGGTAGGGGTCATGATGACATGATGTCCGGCCTGTGCGGCCCGGATACCACCGTCCATTCCCCTCCAGGACATCACGGTGGCGTTGTCGGCAAGGCCTCCATCAAGGATCTCGTCCCATCCGATCATCTTCTTACCGTAGGACTCGATGATCTTCCCGACTCTCTTGACGAAATAGCTCTGAAGCTGGGCCATGTCGGAAAGATGCTCCTCCTCCATGCGCTTGGCGCACTTCGGGCATGTAGCCCAGAATCCTCTGAAACACTCGTCGCCGCCGATGTCTATGTACTCGAACGGGAACATCTCCGCGATTTCACGGAAGACCTTGTCAAGAATCTCGAAAGTCTTCTCATTCCCGGGACAGAGGGCATTCTCCTCCTCACCGTAGAAACGATGACCGACGTTGACGAATTCAGGGGCATTGAAGCAAGCAAGTTCCGGATAGGCGACCAGGGCGGCTGTGCTGTGGCCCGGAACATCGATTTCCGGCATGACTGAGACATTGCGCTTGGCGGCATATTCAATGACCTCCCTGACATCTTCCTTCGTGTAGAATCCGCCGTAGTCGAGAGGCTCACCAGCATGCGGATGCTCGAACTCCCACCAGTTCCCGCCGATACGGGTCGCTCTCATGGCGCCGCGGTCGGTAAGTTCCGGACAGGACTCGATCTGGATGCGCCATCCCTGGTCATCAGTGAGGTGCCAGTGGAAGATGTTGAACTTGTACTCGGCAAGTTCGTCGATGTACTTCATCACTTCTTCCTTGGTGAACCAGTGGCGGGACACATCAAGCATCAGACCTCTCCATGGGAATCTCGGGCTGTCCTTGATCTCTACGAAAGGAACTTTCCACTCGACGGAAGCAACTGCCGACGATGACTTTATCTCAGGCGGAAGCAACTGCAGAAGAGTCTGGAAGCCATAGAAATGACCGCCATAGGTCGAGGCGGCCACCGTCACTCCATTCTTCCCTGCAGTCAATGAATATCCATCCACAGGCTGCCGGGGGTCCTCTACGAACCTGATGTCCGCTTTCCTGGATGAAGAAAGACTGACCTTGTACCCGGTCGCACCCTCCAGTTTGGAAGATAGCATCTCCATGAGATTGCCGGAATATTTCTCATTCTCAATGAACACATTGAAAGAGCGGAACTCGTAGTCTCCTGCATTCTGAATGACTTCCACAGGTGCGGGGATGATTGTTATGGATTCACGGGCACGGGCGGAACCGGAAGCGACAGGGGCTGGAGCAGCGAATGCCTGGCAGACGAGCAGCAGCGAAGACAGGGCGGTTATCAATTTTGCATTCATGCCGCAAATATACAAAAAAGACTGGCCATTCGGTCAGTCTTTCTGTGCTCTGCTAGGGACTCGAACCCTAGACCCACTGATTAAGAGTCAGTTGCTCTACCAACTGAG
>JAKSJH010000077.1 GCA_024398315.1 Bacteroidales bacterium | reverse complement strand
TATGGATATTGCCGAGGAGCTGGGCCTGAAGGTGGACCTGGGCGCTGCCCTGGAAGTTGTTCGGATACTGGTTGAAGGTGCCTCCGTCGGTACAGCCGATGGGAGTCGAACTGATCAGCACGAGATGCTCTCCCGAGAGGGCGAAGCCGACACCGAGCCCCACCACCGTGCAGTGGCTGAATTCGGTTGCGGTGCCGTTGTTGGACCCTTTGAGGCCCCTGATGCCCACGCAGTCCATCACTCCAAGGGTGATGTCGGTCTCGCGGTTGTTCTTCGGGCCGTTGCAGTTGCAGCGTATGGCGCTCATCCTGCCGGTGTTGTAGCCGTCGATGCAGATGATCCTCTTCTGGTTGCCCGGGAGGTTGACAGTGATCCCTTCCAGTTCGATGTTCTGGGACATTGTCTGGAAGAAGTCGCCGGAAGTCCCTCCGATGACCGAATAGATTACGTCATCCGAAAGTGAGTCATAGCACTCCTGCGAGACATTGATCTTCGCACCCATGCCGCCCCATGCCGGTGCTGAGCCCTCTATCCTGAGGTCAGCCTTGTAGCCGGTCCTGACGGCATAGCCGGTTCCGTCTTCCGCCATCGAGAAGCCGTCCACGATGTAGGATCCCGGGGCGAGCGAGATCACACCGCATCCGCGGAGCATGTTGACCGCCTCCTGCAGGGTGGCTTCGTCGTGGTCCCCGTCGCAGACAAGGTCAGCCTTGTCCTTGTCGGCCTGGCATGAGTTTGAGGCCGCGACGGTGAGCCTTGTCACCGTCCGGACTTCCTGTTCCTGTGATTTCCCGATCATCGGCGACAAGAGCGCCGCCGCGGTCAGGATGATTCGGTACACTGTCTTCATATTCATTGAAATGTTTGTTTGCAGGGCCTGTTCCAACCGTAAATATAGCAAATAAATGACTATCTTTGTAGATTAGAAACGAGAAAACGAGTGTACCATGAGACTCCGTGCCATAGCTTCTGCTTTCATCCTTCTGACTTCGGCCGTATTCTGTTCGGCTGCATCTGAAACCATCAATTTCAACAAGGACTGGAAGTTCCTTCTCTGCGAGGATGGAGTTGTCCGCGACTGTTCGTCGCCTTCCCTTGACGACAGCGGATGGAGGACTCTCGACGTCCCTCACGACTGGTCAATCGAAGGACGCTTCGACAAAACCAATCCCAGCGGTCCCCAGGGGGGATATATGCCGTGCGGAACCGCCTGGTACAGAAAGACTTTCAAACTTTCGAACGAATATTCAGGGAAGCGCTTCACCATCCGTTTCGACGGAGTGTACATGAACAGCCAGGTCTGGATCAACGGCAGGATGGTCGGTGAATATCCCAACGGCTACAATTCCTTCGAATTCGACATCACCCCTTTCGTCAGGACCGATGGCAGCGACAACCTGCTGGCAGTCAAGGTTGACAATTCACTTCAGCCGGCATCCAGATGGTACTCCGGCTCCGGCATCTACCGCGACGTCAACCTCATTGTCGACAACCAGATCCATTTCGTCCATGACGCCACATTCGCCCGCACCGTCAGCGCAGATGCCTCCAAGGCCGTTTTTGCAGTTGACTGCAGGGTGATCGCCCACGCCTATCCGGAGACCCGTTTCTCCTGGACCGACAACAAGTCACTCTTCATCTGGACCCGTACCGATGATGATTCGGGTGAGACCGTCCAGCCGAACAACAGAGTGAGCAAGCCATGCGAAGTGAGGTTCGCCCTTGTTGAAGACGGCAAGGTGGTGGCCGAGAAGAAGGAGACGCGCTCCATCGGAGACTTTACGGAGAACGATTTCTCCGCTTCACTCGAAGTTGACAGTCCGCGTCTCTGGTCGAGCTCCGACCCTCAGCTGTATGACTTCGTGTGCGAGCTTTCGTGCGAAGGCAAGGTCATGGACAGCCAGTCCTTCAAGGTCGGACTGCGCGACATAAAGTTCAGCAACGAGAAGGGAATGACAGTAAATGGAGTCCCGGAGAAGATTCAGGGAATATGTATCCATCAGACCGCCGGATGCTTCGGATCTGCTGTTCCGAGGGAGGTCTGGGAGTACCGCCTCAGGCAGCTCAAGTTGATGGGATGCAACGCTGTCCGTCTGAGCCATTATCCTCAGGCCCCTTACATCTACGAAATCTGTGACGAGATCGGCCTCTATGCCACCAACGAGATATTCGATGACTGGAACCGCGGCCAGGAATGGGGCTACAGCGAGACCCATTACGGAAAGATGCCTTATTCCTACCATCGTTTCTTCGACCAGTGGCACGGCACCGACCTGCGTAACATGGTCAGACGCGACAGGAACCACGCCTGTCTGATAATGTACTTCCTTGGCAACGAGGTGCCTAACCAGCGCATCAAGGGCATTGAACTGGCCAGGGAGCTTGTCTCAACGGTCAGGGAGGAGGATCCGACCAGACCTACGACAGCCGGTTGCGACTTCTTCGTCGGTGCCAACGCCTACGGATTCATGGACCAGTTCGACATCGCCGGCTACAACTACATAGACCGCATCCACAGGGACAAGCTCTACATCGGAGAGCATGAACTCTATCCGGAAAGGATCCTTCTCGGGACAGAGACATATCACAGTTACAAGAACCACGAGACCATCGAGAAATGCGACGCAGCCATCGGAGAGTTCATCTGGGTCGGCTTCGACTACCTCGGCGAGGTCGTATGGCCTGACACCAGCGGATGGGACGACGGAATATTCGATGTCACAGGCTTCCCGAAGGCTGAATATTGGCAGAGAAAGGCCCTCTGGAGCAAGGAACCTATGGTCTTCGCCGGAGTCTATGAGGAAGACAACAGGGACTTCGACTGGAAGATCAGGCCGGTCAAGGGACATTGGAACTGGCAGAAGGGGAGTGAGGTCACCGTCTACGCCTACAGCAACTGCGAGTCGGTCGACATCCTTGTCAACGGAAAGAAACTCGGCCGCAGGAAGGTCGATGCTGACAGCTGCTGCGTAGCCTGGACTTTGCCTTACAAGCCTGGCAAACTTACCGCAATAGGCTGCAACGGCGGGAAGAAGGTCGCTGAATGGACAATGGAAACAACTGACAACCAGCCTTCTGCACTCGATTTGAAAGTCATTTCCGCTCCTTCTGCAGACGGTATTGCAATCTACGAAGTCCAGGCGGTTGACAAGAAAGGCAGACGCATCCCGACATATTCAGGAACCTTCGAGGTTGAGACCGACGGCTGCACGGTCCTCGGTCTGGATGACGGCAGCCAGTATGATCCTGATGGAACCAAATACACTTCGAAGACTCAGGGCCGCATACGTGACGGCCGGGCCATGGTCTATCTGAAGGTGGACTCTCCTGACGCAGTCCTGTCACTGTCCTGGGAGAACTTCCACCGTCAGGACAGGATCTCAAATGCATTGAATTGGAAATAAAATAAAAAATACGTTACTGAAATGAACAGAAAAGTACTTCTCATGATCCTTGACGGTTGGGGCGAAGGTCGCCGCGACTCGTCCAACGCCATCTACACCCAGGGCGCACCATTCATCGACAGCCTCCGCGCAAAGTATCCGTTCTCGCACCTAAATGCCTGCGGTGAATATGTCGGACTCCCTGACGGCCAGATGGGCAACTCCGAGGTCGGTCACATGAACCTCGGCGCCGGACGTGTCGTCTACCAGGACCTCGTCAAGATCAACATGGCCTGCCGCGACCATGCCCTTCTCCAGAACAAGGAGATCAAGGCTGCTTACGAATATGTCAAGTCAACCGGCAAGAAGCTCCACTTCCTCGGACTCTGCTCCCACGGCGGTGTCCACTCAAGCCTCAACCACCTCTATGAGTTCCTCGCAGAGGCAAAGAACATGGGTCTTGAGAATGTCTGCGTACATTGCTTCATGGACGGTCGTGACACCGACCCTCGCAGCGGCTACGGCTTCGTAAGCGAACTCGAGGAGAAGATGGCTCAGACCACCGGCAAGATCGCCACAGTCTGCGGCCGGTTCTATGCAATGGACCGTGACAAGAGATGGAACCGCGTCAAGGAGGCCTACGACATGCTCGTGGACGGAAAGGGCGCTCAGTTCAACTCTGCCCTTGAGGGAATCAAGGCTTCCTACGACGCAGAGGTCACCGACGAGTTCATCAAGCCGGTCGTCGTCACCGAGCCCGGCGCTCCAGTCGCAAAGATCGAGGAAGGCGATGCGATCATATTCTTCAACTTCCGCAACGACCGCGCCCGTGAGCTCACCAACGTCCTCACCCAGAACGACATGCCGGAAGAGGGAATGCACACCATGCCTCTCTACTACTGCTGCCTCACTCCTTACGATGCCTCATTCACCGGTCTGCACATCCTCTTCGACAAGGAGGAGGTCACCGACACCCTCGGAGAGACAGTCTCCAAGGCCGGCAAGCGCCAGCTCCGCATCGCTGAGACAGAGAAATACGCCCACGTCACATTCTTCTTCAACGGCGGACGTGAGACACCGTTCGACCTTGAGGACAGAATCCTGGTCAATTCTCCGAAGGTCGCCACTTACGACCTCAAGCCAGAGATGAGCGCCGTTGAGGTTACTGACAAGCTTATCTGCGCCATAAGCGAGGAGAAGGAGGACATGATCATCCTCAACTTCGCCAACGGCGACATGGTCGGCCACACCGGAGTCTACAAGGCCATCACCAACGCTGTTGGATGCATCGACGGCTGTGTCGAGGCTGTCGTGACCGCCGCTCTCGCCCATGACTACGTGGTTCTTCTCACCGCCGACCACGGCAACGCTGACTACGCTGTCAACGAGGACGGAACCCCTAACACGGCCCACTCCCTCAATCAGGTGCAGTTCATCGTCATCAATGCCGGTGAGGAGGTCAAGACCGTCAAGGACGGCGCTCTCTGCAATGTGGCACCTACCATCCTGAAACTCATGGGAATCCCTCAGCCGGCTGCAATGACCGCCGAGCCGCTCATCTAGTCCGTACAACGGAATTCCTTTAGATTTGCCATCCCGGTGCACAACCGGGATGGTTTTTTCTTGGTGAATTGCCTTAATTCAATTAAATTTGTTTCTCGTTATGAAGTACGGTTTCGACAACGAGAAATATCTCAAGATTCAGTCCGAGCGCATCCGTGAGCGCATCGCCAAGTTCGGTGACAAGCTTTACATGGAGTTCGGTGGCAAACTTTTCGACGATTATCATGCAAGCAGGGTTCTGCCCGGTTTCCTTCCGGACAGCAAGTTCCACATGCTTGAATCCCTCAGCGACTGCTGCGAGATTGTCATCGTGATAAGCGCCCTGGACATCGAGAAGAACAAGGTGAGGGGAGACCTGGGCATCTCCTATGACATGGATGTGTTCAGGCTCAACGCTGAGTTCGAGAAGCGAGGCTTCCTTGTCAATTCGGTGGTCATAACCCACTACGACGGTCAGTCGAGCGCCGACCAGTACCGTCAGCGGCTGGAGTCCAAGGGCATTCGTACCTATGTGCACTACACCATCGAAGGCTATCCTCAGAATGTATCCCTCATCGACTCGGAAGAGGGCTTCGGTAAGAACGACTATGTCGAGACCACCCGCCAGCTCGTGATCGTGACCGCACCTGGTCCGGGCAGCGGCAAGATGGCAGTCTGCCTCAGCCAGCTCTATCAGGAGAACAAGAGGGGAGTCAAGGCCGGCTATGCCAAGTTCGAGACCTTCCCTGTCTGGAATCTCTCCCTCAAGCATCCTGTCAACATCGCCTACGAAGCCGCCACCGCCGACTTGAAGGATCAGAACCAGATCGATCCTTTCCATCTCGAGGCTTATGGCGAGACCGCTGTCAACTACAACAGGGACATCGAGATATTCCCTGTCCTGAACGCCCTCTTTGAAGGAATCTACGGCGAGAATCCTTACAAGTCTCCTACTGACATGGGAGTCAATATGATAGGATACTGCCTCAGCGACGACGAAGTCTGTCGTGAAGCTGCTAACAACGAGATAATCCGACGTTACTTCACCTCCCTCAACCGTCTTGCCAAAGGCGAGTGCACTGAGACGGAAGTGAACACTCTGGGTCTTGTCATGAAGAGAGCCGGGCTTACTCCGGACTACAGGAAGACAACCATTGCGGCCCATGAGCGCCAGGCTAAGTCGGGAGCGGACTCCGCAGCGATGGAGCTTTCAGACGGCACGATCATCACAGCCGAGAGCGGTGAGCTTCTCGGACCGAGCGCTGCTCTGCTGCTCAACAGCCTGAAGCATCTCGCCGGCATCCCTCACAGTGTCAAGCTCCTCAGCCAGAAGGTCATCAACCCTATCCAGAAGACCAAGGTCGAATATCTCCACGGTCACAATCCGCGTCTCCACACGGATGAGGTCCTGGTGGCGCTGTCAGTGTCCAGCACCATGGACGAGAACTGCGAGAAAGCCCTTGCCATGCTCCCTCAGCTGAAAGGCTGCCAGATGCACAGCACCGTAATGCTCAGCGATGTGGATCAGAAGATCTTCAAGAAACTCGATGTCGGACTGACCTGCGACCCTGCCACCAGCAAGTTCTGAGGCAGGCATTCTGCTACTTCAACGTGTGACGGCCCTGCTCGGTGAGCCATTTGACAAGCTGCTCAGGGCGGTCTGTCTGCATCATTGATGCTCCTCTTGCAAGGTGCTTTGAATAGACTTCACCGGGATCCTCTGCCTGGAATGCTGCATCGTCATCATTGCCGTCACCTCCGCAGAGAGAAGCCCAGATGGTGTTGACCCAGACCTTGGAGCCCTGTGCGATGATCTTCCTGCAGACCTCGTCGATGAGTCCGTCCTTCTCTGAGTTCCAGCATACCTCATAGGCCAGAGGAATCTCGTTCCTTTCCATGTAGGAGTCGAAAAGCTTCTTTCCGGCAGGACTGGTGATGTTCACGATAGGCATGTACATCATGTTGTGCTCGTGGGCGGACTCGAAAGCCTTGACCTGGTCGATCGACCTGTTGCCCTTGATCAGAAGCTGATCAACAACTCCCAGTTCCTCAGCTATTTCCATCACCTGGTCATAGTACTGGAATCCTTGGTCCACATTGACGCAGATCCTGTCCTTGCAGCACTGAAGGGCCTGACGAAGGGTAGGCATCTTCATCGTGTCTATGGCGACTCCATGAGCCCTCTTGAGACTGAGCTTCTGGATTTCCGAATATGTAAGGTCGCTTACACGCGGGCTCTTTCCGGGCTCGTTCCTGAAGACGGATGAGAAGTTCGTGCACCTCATGACATCTCCGTCGTGGGAGAGTACCAGAACCGAGTCCTTGGTCATCTTGAGGTCCAGCTCCATCATGTCGGCTCCGTACCTGATGATGCGCTCGATGGCCGGGATGGAGCGCTCAGGGAAGTTCCTCCAGTCGCACCTGTGACAGACGACCACCACGTCCTTGGATGACGGATCGTGGATCTGGGCTGCAATCGCATCCGCCCTGCTGGCATAGTTCTTCTGCCAGCCATCTTCCTTCTTGTTCCCGTAGTTCTTAGGACTGCATGAGATGATTCCCGCCACTGCTGCGGCCAGGAAGAATATTCTTGAGATAGCCTTTGTCATCATATTCATTATCAATTATTTCTTGTTTGCTCCTGTGACTGCTGCCGGAGTCCAGCTGTTGAAGAACCGGAGGACTTTCTCCTTGTTGTACCCTTCTCCTTCCTCAAGGAAGCTTGAATCCTGGAAATGAAGGACCTTGCCGTTACCGTCCAGGACGACGAACACCGGGAACCCGAACCTTTCCGGGCTGCCGAGTTTCTCCATGGCTTCTGAATATGTTACATTCTTCCCTGTCTCCGGATCCTTGTGACGGACGTTGATGTGGGTGTAGACGAAGTTCTCTTCAATGATGCCGTTGATCTCAGAGTCGTTGCTGATGTAATCGGCGAACATCAGGCACCAAGGACACCAGTTCCCGCCGACCTGGCAGATTACGAACTTCCCGCTCCGCGCAGCCTCTGCGACCGCCTCGTCAATCTGAACCACCGGATCAGCATCGTCGTCATAGACTTTGATATATTCTTTCCTGAGAGGAGAATCCACCGATGTTACCTCCGAATCATTCCCGGTTTTGGCAGTTCTGTTGCAGGACGGCATCATCAGGACCGATGCAATGGCTATTAATAGTAATGTGAGTGACTTTTTCATATTCTTAATTGTTGATTATAAACGGTTTATCTGGGGTGATCCTGACTTTTCTGATTTTGTTGCCGATTTTGACGGAGTACTTTCCGTCCTTGTCGGCGCGGATGGTCGCGTTGGTGACCTGTCCGTCCTTCCATGCGATGTCGACGGTGCATCCGCCTCTGGCCCGAAGACCGGTGACCTCGCCGTCAGCCCATTCCGAAGGGAGGGCCGGAAGCAGTTCGATGACTCCGGTGTGGGACTGGACGAGCATCTCGGCCATGCCTGCGGTTCCACCGAAATTTCCGTCAATCTGGAACGGAGGATGGTTGTCGAAAAGGTTCGGCAGAGTCGACTTGCCGAGAAGGGCGTTGACATTGCTGCCGGCCTCGTCCCCGTCCTTGAGCCTTGCGTAGAAATTGATCAGCCACGCCCTGCTCCAGCCAGTGTAGAAGCCCTGGCGGGTCTGAGGATCCTCGTTGTATTTCCTGCGGCGCTCGATTGTGCGCTTTGCAGCCTCGAACAGTTCAGGATTCTCCGGGGTGATAGTCGTTCCCGGATAGAGACCGAAGAGGTGGGACATGTGCCTGTGGCCCGGTTCGGTCTCCTCGTAGTCCTCGATCCATTCCTGGATGGTGTTGTAGCGCTCACCGATCTTCAGAGGAGGAAGTTTCGCGAGGGCGGTCCTGACTTCCTTGGAGAATTCCTTGTCCGTTCCGAGGATGTCGGCGGCCTTGATCACTGCATTGAAAAGCTCCATTGCGATCTCGATGTCCATCGTCGCTCCGTAGGTGAGCCTGTAGACCTTTCCGTCCGGATGCTTGTAGGCATTCTCGGGCGAGTTGGACGGAGCTGTCACCAGATGACCGTTCTTGTCCTCCACCATGAAAGAGATCAGGAACTCTGCGCTTTCCTTCATCGAAGGATATGCTTCGTTGAGGAGATAGTCCTTGTCCATCGTGAAGAGGTAGTGCTCCCACTGATGGAGTGAAAGCCACGAACCGGCGATAGGGAAGGTGCCCCAGGACACTCCGTCGCTGATCGAGGTGTGGCCGTACGGGTCGGAGACATGGTTGATGGTCCATCCCTCTGCATTGTAGGTCTTTCTGGCCGTGACCCTGCCAGGCACCCTGATGGCATTGATCCAGTTCGAAAGCTGGATGGCAGTCTCGGAAAGGTTGCAGACCTCGGCAGGCCAGTAGTTCATCTGGACATTGATGTTCGGGTGGAAGTCAGAGTTCCAAGGTGCCGTGTAGTGCGGATTCCATATTCCCTGGAGGTTGGCCGGAAGCCTGGCCGGCTTGCGTGAGGAACTGGCCAGCAGGTAGCGCCCGAACTGGAAATACAAAGCCGCGAGGGCGGGGTCGCTCTCTCCTTGAGCCACTGCCTGCTGTCTCTTGTCGGTAGGAATGTCATTCTTCGATGCGTCCCCGAGGGTGAGCGAGACTCTGCCCATCACGGAAGAGAACTCCTCTATATGGTCCTTAAGCATTGACTGATAGGACTTTCCTTCTGCGGCGGCAATCTGCGCCTGGGAATCCTTCAGCGGATCGATAGACCGGTCGAAATCCAGATGGGAGAAGTCGTAGTCGGTGTTCATTGCGATGAGGAACACCACCTCGTCGGCGTCCTGCACGAGCAGGGAATTGTTGATCGCCTTCAGGGAACCGCCCTTGTTGATGCCTTTGATCGTCCCGGCGAACCGGACATGCTCTCCCGGATCCGTAGCGTCTGCCATCGGAAGGTCAACGATCTGGCCCTGGATGGAGATGCTGCTCTGCGAAGAAGGGAAGCAGATGGCGTCCAGCTGCCTGAAATATGTCAGCTTGAGAGAGACTGACGCTGGCTTGTCGGCGCTTATCCTGACTGCAATGACGTCATCCACGGCCGAGGCGAAGACCTCCCTGCGGAATCTGATGCCGTTGTATGAATATTCAGTCAGAGCGACTCCGCTTTCCAGGTCGAGCGACCTTCTGAAGCCGGAAAGGCCCGAAGTCAGGGGGTAATATTCATGCGGAGTCCCGTCACCTCCGAAGAAGTCGATGTGCACATCTCCGAAAGTCTGGTATGATCTGATTCTGAGAGGGTTGCTCTTGAGGTGAACTTCGGCGAGGCTGTCTGCCTCATGGATGCTGCCTTCCAGAAGCTTCTGCTGGATGACGGGGAGGTACTGTGCGCCGTCGGCGTTGCAGTCCTGAGGGCTGCCGGCCCAGAGGCTTTCCTCATTGAGCTGGAGTATCTCGTTCCAAGGCTGGCCGAAGACCATCGCTCCGATCCTTCCGTTGCCGACCGGTAGCGCTTCTTCCCAGTTGTTGGCAGGGGCACTGTACCAAAGCTCCTGATGTTTTCCTTCCGGACATGATGCTGAACCTTCAGTTTCAGCCGCTGCCGCCACCATCGCAAAGCAGATGCAGCCGATGAGAATTTGTGACTTTTTCATATTCACAAATATAACCATATTTGCTAATATATTACGCTGGACATATAAAGAGCTGCGAGGTGTGGAGAGGGCCGATTCGCTCCTGGGAGCGGGTTTCTGCATCAAAAATTGTGAACCATTTCTAAACAACTTTCTGAAAAAATTCTTATTTTTGATAAAATATGCTGTGATTGAACCAATAATCGTGAAATAGTTTATGAAGAAGACAATAACAATTTCCGCTATTCTTTTTGCTATGGCCGTTCTCGTGTCCTGTAAGAACGGTCCTTACAGATGGGACGGCAATGTCTTGAAGGATGAATCCTCAAACACTCTGCT
>JAKSJH010000076.1 GCA_024398315.1 Bacteroidales bacterium | reverse complement strand
AAGTCCACCAACGGTGACACCCACCTCGGAGGTGACGACTTCGACCAGGAGATCATCAACTGGCTCGCTTCTGAGTTTGCAGCCGAGAACGGCGGAATCGACCTCAGAAAGGACCCTATGGCCCTCCAGAGACTCAAGGAGGCCGCAGAGAAGGCCAAGATCGAGCTCTCCAACCAGAACTCAACAGAGATCAACCTCCCTTACATCATGCCTGTGGACGGCATCCCTAAGCACCTCATGAAGACCCTCAGCAGGGCCAAGTTCGAGCAGATCTGCGACAACCTCTTCCAGAGGTCCATCGACCCTTGCCGTCAGGCTCTCAGGGACGCAGGTCTCCAGACTTCCGACATCGACGAAGTTCTTCTCGTTGGCGGTTCGACCCGTATCCCTAAGATCCAGCAGATCGTCAAGGAGTTCTTCGGCAAGGAGCCTAACAGAAGCGTCAACCCTGACGAGGTCGTCGCAATCGGCGCTTCCATCCAGGGCGGTGTCCTCGCAGGAGATGTCAAGGATGTCCTCCTTCTCGACGTCACCCCGCTCTCACTCGGTATCGAGACCCTCGGCGGCGTGATGACAAAGCTCATCGAGTCCAACACGACCATCCCTACCCACAAGTCACAGGTCTTCTCCACTGCAGCTGACAACCAGCCTTCAGTCGAGATCCACGTCCTCCAGGGCGAGCGTCCTATGGCGAAGGACAACAAGGAAATCGGTCTCTTCCACCTCGACGGCATCGCACCTGCACCAAGAGGAATACCTCAGATCGAGGTGACCTTCGACATCGATGCCAACGGCATCCTCAACGTGTCCGCCAAGGACAAGGCCACCGGCAAGGAGCAGAACATCCGCATCGAGGCTTCTTCAGGACTCTCTGACGCAGAGATCCAGAGGATGCGCGACGAGGCCAAGGCCAACGAGGCCGCCGACAAGGAGGCCAAGGAAAGGATCGACAAGATCAACAATGCGGACTCCCTCGTCTTCCAGGTGGAGAAGTTCATCAAGGAGAACGGAGACAAGATCCCTGCTGACAAGAAGAGCGCCATCGAAGGTCCTCTCGCTTCCCTCAAGGAGGCCGTGAAGAACCAGAACATCGCCGACATCGACAACTACAGCGAGCAGATCAACAAGATCATGGGCGAGATGTACCAGAGCATGAGCGGTGCGCAGGCTGGCCCTCAGCCAGGCCCTCAGGGTCCTCAGCCAGGTCCTCAGGGACCTGAAGACCAGGGTCCGGACGAGCAGTAGTACAGACCGCACGACACTCATAAAGGGTGGCTCCCGAACTCCGGGAACCACCCTTTGCCTATATGCTTCTGCCCCCCTTAGCGGATGCCGTACTTGCGGAGGATCTTGAGGACAGGCTTTTCTATAGACTGTGCCCAGAGGGAATAGCCGTGGTTCTCAGGATGAGTGCCGTCAACCGAATCCTCGTTGTCAGGAGCGGTTGCGTCGGGGAAGATCAGATAGACATCCTTGTACTTCTTCCGACCCTCTTTTGTGGACTTGAGGTCCTTGAACATCTTGACGACCAGATCTATCCTGTCCTGCTCGAACTTCTCGCTGCCGGTGTTGAAGTTGCGGCTCTCGCGACGGATTGTCTGCTGGAAGATGAGCGGGACTCCCGGATGGGCCTCGACCATCCTGTCGATGAATGTGTAGAGACGGTCGGAGATCATCTCAAGAGAAGGGTTGGAGAATGTGTCGAAGACAAAAGCATCAGCGTCCACATCGACCAGAACGTCACAGAAGTAGCTCTGCAGCTTGCAGTTACCGCTACAACCGAGCGAAAGCATCTGGAGACCGGTCCTGCGGCTGAACTTGGCAGGATAAGTCATTCCGGAGCGGGAGGTACTTGATCCGTGAGTGAAGCTGGATCCCCAGATTGCGATGCGGTGACGGAAAGGATCTTCCGCTGCCTCGATCGACGAGCCTTCCTCTACACCGACCTTGATTGAATATTCCTCACTGAACAGCGGGAAATAGAGAAGGCACTCGTGCTCGGTTCCGTCCAGCCCCTTGATGAGGGTCAGAGGCGCATCCAGTCTTGAATCGCCGCAGACATTCGATGCGGCATAAAGCCATTCCCCGTCCTTCTTGATGTAGAGGTTGTAGCCACGGGCGGCGATGCCGGATGTGTTGGTCGGGAAGGACACCTGACCATATTCAGTAAGGATGGAGATGGACTTGGAGTTCGTCTTGAACGCGCATCCCATGCCTGAAGTCTGCCTGACCTGGAAATTCTCGCCGGCAGTGAAGCCCTTGTAGAGAGTCGTGTCGACTCTATGGTACGGGTTCTGCGTCTTTCCGGGCATGAGCTTGCCGAAAAGCGTGAGGTCAGAAGCTTCTGTGTAGGTGTACTGCTGGGCTGCAGCAACGACTGTGAAAAGGATTGCGGAGGCAATCAGGAACAACTTTTTCATGATATGGTTCTACTTGTTGATTTCACTTTCAGGACGGAGCAGGCGCCATGAAGCCACAGGGATCAGGAACGAAAGGAGGCAGGCGACGGTCCAGAAGACACTGACAGGGCCGAAGTCGTAGAAAGTCTCTCCCCCGGCCACCTTGAAGGCACGGCCCTCGATCATGAACCCGCTGACAAGGTTCTGGATGCCGGCGCAGGCGTAGCTCCAGAGACCGACAATTCCCAGAGCGGCACCGGTGGCCTTGCGAGGAACGATGTCAAGGGCCATCAGACCGGCCACTATGCAGTAGACAGCGCCGATCGAGACACTGAAGGCCGAGACATAGACAAGATTCATGACATAGCCTCCGCCGAGGAAAAGGAATCCGGTCAGAGCGGCAAGGCAGAGAACGCCCAGGATGAAGACGGGGATGAACCTGTTGCCCTTGAAAACCCTGTCAGAGACCCATCCGGCGAACACAGACCCGACTATTCCGAAGGCTTCTGAGAATGAGATGATCTGAGTCGCCTGACCCAGAGAAAATCCTCCGGACTTCTGAAGGAAAAGCACCCCCCAGTCGCTGACCGCATGCTGGGTGATGTAGATGAATGCGCTCGAGATGGCGATGATCCATATTCCCGGATGGCGGATGACATTCTTCTGAAGTTCGCTGGTAGGCCTGGAGTCGCTCTTGAGTTCCGGCTCGCCGCTAAGTTCGCGAACGCTAGGAAGACCCACGCTCTGAGGTGTGTCGCTGACAAGAATCAGAATCAGCACAGAGCCCAGCACACCCGCAACCGCAGAGAACAGGAAACCATATTCCCAGCCTATCTTTCCCACGATGAGACCAAGGAGGAAGATGGAGACAGCCTTACCCAGATATGGAGTGGAATTGACTATGCTGTAATATGTTCCCCTCTGCGCAAGAGGAAACCACCGGGACAGGCTGATGACCGCAGGAGGGGCGCCCATGGACTGTGAATATCCGTTCAGCCCCCACACGATTGCAAAGAGAATGAACAGTATGGTGGTGGAGAAACCCAGCCAGCCGTGAATGAGTCCCATGAGCCCCATCACAAGATTGATGATGGTGGAGAGAACCAGACCGACGGCCATGAAACGGCGGATGTTGCAGTAGTCGGCGATGAATCCGTTGAGGAACTTGCCCGCCGCATAGGCGAAATAGAATGTTGACCCTATGATACCGAGGTTCTGCGCTGTCAGCACTCCCCCGTCGATCAGAGGCTGCTTGACAACTGTCAGAGTCAGACGGCAGACATAGTAGAGGGCATAGGCAGCCGTCACACCCCAGAAAGTACGGTTGCGGCGTTTCAGGTACTCTTCATGCACCCTTTCCTCCGGAACCGTCTCCGAGGAAGGGTCGGATATTCTGAAAAAAGACCGCAGACTCATCCCAAATCAAACTTTGAAAGGACAAATATACATTATTATTGCTAAATTCGCATTCAATATGGCAAATCTCAACAACTTGGTAAAGGACACTGCCATCTACGGATTGAGCAGCATCATAGGAAGGTTCCTCAACTACCTTCTCGTACCGATATACACCTATGTCATCAAGGCCAGCACCGGAGGCTACGGAGTGGTCACCAACATGTACGCCTACACAGGCTTGTTCCTGGTCATCCTCACCTACGGCATGGAGACGACCTTCTTCCGCTTCGCCAACAAGAGCGAGGAGGATCCCGAGAAGGTCTATTCCACCATCCTGAAGACCGTTCTGACGACTTCCCTTCTGTTCGTGGGACTTGTCATGGCCTTCATAAGCCCGATATCATCATTCCTGGGATACCCGGATCATCCTGAATATATCTGGCCGATGGCTGCAACAGTCGCCCTGGACGCATTCCAGAGCATTCCTTTCGCCTACCTCAGATTCAAGAAGCGTCCGATCAAGTTCGCGGCATTCAAGCTGATTTTCATAGGACTGAACATCTGCCTGAACCTGCTCTACTTCGTCCTCCTGCCGAAACTCGAGCTCAATCCGTTCGGAATCTACGACCAGGGGATCCAGGTCGCCTACGTCTTCTACATCAACCTCGTCTGCACAGGTTTCATCACTTTCCTCTTCTGGAAAGAGTACGAAGGATTCTGCCACGGCTTCGACTGGAGCCTGCTCAAGAAGATGTTCTCCTACAGCTGGCCTATCCTTGTGCTGGGCGTGGCCGGAGTGCTGAACCAGACCGCATCACAGATCATCTACCCTTATGTCAAGCCTGGTGCAGAAGGTGTCGCAGAACTCGGAATCTATGGAGCCTGCATCAAGATAGCGATGATAATGGCGATGATCACCCAGGCCTTCCGCTACGCCTACGAGCCGTTCGTGTTCGGCAGTTCGAAGCAGAAGGACAGCAATGAGATGTACGCCAAGGCGATGAAGTATTTCATCATATTCACCCTACTGGCATTCCTCTGCGTGGTGGGCTACATCGACCTGCTCAAGTACATCATCGGCGAGGGCTACCGCGAGGGCCTCAAGGTCGTCCCTATCGTCATGGCCGCAGAGATCATGATGGGAATCTACTTCAATCTCTCGTTCTGGTACAAGCTCATCGACCAGACCCTCTGGGGCGCCCTGTTCTCAGGAATCGGCTGCCTCATGCTCTTCGCCGTCAACTTCATATTCATTCCAAAGTTCGGCTACATGGCATGCGCATGGGCCGGGGTCGCGGGCTACGGAACAGCGATGCTTCTATCCTATTTCGTAGGCCAGAAGAAGTACCCGATCGACTATCCTCTCAAGGACATTGCAATCTACGTCGCAGCCACGGCAGTGCTGTTCGCCGGAATCAAATTCTCGTCAGCGAACCTTGGCACCGTGCTCTCAATCATGGTCAACACCGTGCTGATCCTCGCATTCTGCGCTCTGATCGTCAAGAGGGACCTCCCTCTGGCAGAACTTCCTGTAGTCGGGAAATATTTCAAGAAAGCCGCCTGAGGACAGCCGGCCTGTACTTCACAGTCTGATAGACCGACCTCCAGACGAGGTGGGCGTAGTAGGCCACGAACAGCAGGTGGACCTGCGCGTTTCCCTCCGGCCGGAGAAGAGCGGCCCCCAGGAACCATGTGCCGAAGAAAACTATGACACAGCCGATGTTCGAATCTCTCATCTCGCGGGTGGCGGTGGCTCCAGTGTAGATTCCGTCCCAGGTGAAGGCCGGACATCCGACCAGAGGAATCAGGACAAGCCACGGGATGAAGGCGGAGGCTCTTGCAATGACAGATGCCTCGTCGGTCATCAAGCGGAACAGAGGCATGCCCGTGAATGAATATATTCCTACGAAAAGAAGCCCTATCCCCATGCTCCATCCGAAAGTCCACCTCACGGTGCTGCGGACCATCGCTGTGTCCTTCATTCCGATGTATTTCCCGGTCATGGCCTCTCCGGCGAATGCGAAGCCGTCAGTGAAATAGGAGAAGATCATCAGCAGCTTCATCATGATCGAGCAGGTGGCGAGAAGTGTGTCACCGAACCTTGCTGAAACAGCGGTGAATCCAAGATAGACCGCTATCAGGCAGACAGATCTGACGAAAAGGTCGGTGTTGACGGAGACGAACCGCTTCATGGCGCCTCCCTCGAAAGCGGCAGCCAGGGACTTTCGGTCCACCGAGATACGGATTGTCCTTGAATATTTCCGGACGACGATCAGGAGTGCCATCACAAGACCGGTGTACTGGGCGACGACAGTTCCCAGAGCGACGCCCGGGAATCCCATGCCATGGAAGCCCAAGGACGGGACGCCCATTGCCAGGACAATGCTGGCCAGCACGTTCACTCCGTTGACGACCAGATCCGTGGCCATGGCGCTGACAGTGTCCTGCATCCCGATGAACCATCCCCGGAAAGCCATCAGCGAAAGTGTCGCCGGAGCGCAAGTCACTCTTATAAGGAAATACTTGACAGCCAACGCCTTGACTTCATCAGAACAGTTCACGAACAGGAAGAACAATTTCTGGAAAGGCCATTGAAGGAGGAGTATCGCCAGAGCCAGTGCGAACGCAGATCCGACCCCTCTCAGAAGCATCTGGCTGCAGCATTCCCAGTCTCCCTTGCCATAGGCCTGCGAAGTCAGTCCCCCCGTCCCCGCCCTCAGGAAACCGAAGTTCCAGTACAGCACGTCGAACATCAGAGTTCCAACGGAGATGCCGCCTATGGCAGCGACCGACGAGGCGCCCAGGTGGCCGGCGACAGCGATGTCGACCATACCCACCAGCGGCACGGTGATGTTCGCCAGAATGCTCGGCAGGGCCAGTGAGAAAATTTCCTTGTTGATTCTTTTCGACATCGGAAGGCCTCCTAACGGAACTTCTTGTCATCTTCGAGCATTCCCAGATAGGAATTGTAGCGCTCGGCGCTGATCAGACCGTCTTCCACAGCCTGTTTCACCGCACATCCCGGTTCGTGGGTGTGGGTGCACGGGGTGAAACGGCAGTCCCGCGAAGCTTTGAGCATCTCAGGGAAATAGAGAGCTATCTCCTCCTTCTCGAGAGCGACAAGCCCGAACCCCCTCAAGCCCGGTGAATCGATGATGAAGCCTCCGGTTCCGACAGGATACATTTCGTAGAGCGAAGTTGTGTGCTTTCCCTGAAGATGAGCCATGGAAATGCTTCCGACCTTGGGGTCAAGGGACGGATCGAGAGCCTTGATGAGGGAGGACTTCCCCACTCCGGACTCCCCGGAGAACAGACAGACCCTTCCTTCCTCCTTCGACCCGACGGCGTCTCGGAGCCTGTCCACTCCCAGACCGGTGAGAGCGGAGGTCTCGATGACCGGATAGCCCGCACTTTCGTAGATACGGTGGAAATCTTCAAGTTCCTCAGGGAATTCCTGAGCCATGATGTCGGTCTTGTTCAGGACAATCGTGGCCGGAATGCCGTAGACTTCGCATGTCACCAGGATTCTGTCGAGGAAAGGCAGCTTGATGTCGGGGAAATGCAGAGTCACGACGATAAAGGCCATGTCGATGTTTGCGGCAATCACATGGGACTGTCTGGAAAGATTGGTCGACCTTCTGACGAGGTGGTTCTTCCTGTCGAGGATTCCGACTATCGCCGCCGGATTCTCCATCGAAGGAGACTCCGGGCAGTCGTATGAGACCCTGTCCCCCACCGCCACAGGATTGGTGGAATCACTTCCGGAAAGGCGAACCCTGCCCTTGAGAACCGCTGGAAACGGATCCCATACAGGCAGATGGGAGAGCAGATAATGGCTCCCGGCATTCTTGACGACTGTGGCTGTTCCTGTCATGACATTGCAAAGTTACGCAAAAAGTCGCTATCTTTACACCTGAAAAAACACAAGAGATGATTACAGAAGACAAGATCAGGGCCGAGGTCACCAACCTCTTCGACAACATCGAGTTCACAGCTGAGCCTGCAGGCCTGTACGACCCTCTGCGGTACATGATTCAGATTGGAGGCAAAAGGCTCCGTCCGACACTCTGCCTGACCACCTGGGCTCTCTACAAGGATGAGTTCACGCCTCAGATTCTGGGCCCGGCGTCCGCCCTTGAAGTGTTCCACAGCTTCACCCTCATCCACGACGACATCATGGACCGCTCCCCGATGAGGCGCGGCGTCGACACCGTCTGGAAGAAATGGGACGCCGACACAGCGATCCTTTCAGGTGACGTGATGTGCATCGACAGCTACGCCCGCATGGCGCTGGCCCCTTCCGACAAGGTCCAGCAGGCGATGAGCCTCTTCTCCAGGACGGCGGCGGAAGTCTGTGAAGGCCAGCAGTACGACATGGAGTTCGAGAGCATGGAGACTGTCCCCATGGACCAGTACATCAAGATGATCGGTCTCAAGACAGGTGTCCTGATCGCCTGCGCCGCCAAGATGGGAGCCCTCGTCGCAGGCGCCTCTGAAGAGGACTGCCAGAATCTCTACGACTACGGCTACAATCTCGGGCTTGCCTTCCAGGTCGCCGACGACTGGCTCGACGCCTTCGGTGACGCAAAAGTGTTCGGAAAACCGATCGGCGGCGACATCGTCAACTCCAAGAAAAGCTGGCTCACCGTCCGTTCCTGCGAGAAGGCTGACGAACAGACCAGGAAGATGCTCAACGGAGCCATGGCCCTCAAGGTCACGACAGAAGAAGAGAAGAAGGAAAAGATCGCCCGTGTGATGGACATCTACCGGAAGCTCGGGACCGGAGAGGATGCTAAGAAGACCATCGAGGAACTTACAGCCAAAGCCCTGGACTGTGCCGCCAGGTCGGTTGACGGAGAGGGGTACAGGATGCTCGAGAACTTCGCCTGCAAGCTTGTGGGCAGGACGAAGTAGGAATATTCAGAAACAGATTTTCAACGGTTGAGGCGGTGCAGGGTGAAATGCCAGAGCACCGCCCCGATTGTCACTGACACGTTCAGGGAATGCTTGGTTCCGAACTGAGGGATCTCGAGTGAGAAGTCCGAAGCATCGACGACGTCCTGCCTGACTCCGTCCACCTCGTTGCCGAAGATGAGGGCGTACTTCCTGCCGCCGGAGCCAGGCTCCGGATGGAACTTCTCCATGCTGACGGAGTTGACCGTCTGCTCCACGCTGACAATTGTGTACCCCTGCTCCCTGAGCGCCTCAACGGCATCCATCGTGTCCTTTGAATATGTCCACGGGACGCTGTCCTCGGCCCCCAGGCCGGACTTGTGGATCTCGGCCGAAGGCGGAACAGCACATATTCCGCAGAGCCACAGGCGGTCCGCCTTGAAAGAATCGCAGCTTCTGAAAGCCGACCCGACATTGTGGGCGCTCCTGACATTGTCCAGAACGACGACGATTCCTGATTCAGGAAGCGAGGTGTACTCTTCGGGATTGATCCTTCCCAGTTCGATATTGAGCAGTTTCCTGTCCCTCATACGTTAAGAAATATTAAATGCAAATATAGCAAAAATGGGAATTTTGTAGTACCTTTGACATCCCAAAGCCGCAGTGCGGTCTAAAACAGCATTTTTTATGAAACAGGATCTTCAAGTCTTCGATCTTATCCGTAACGAGAAGGAAAGGCAGTCTTCCGGACTGGAACTCATTGCCTCTGAGAACTATGTCAGTGACCATGTGCTTGAGGCCATGGGCTCCATCTGCACAAACAAGTATGCAGAGGGCTACCCGGGCAAGAGGTACTACGGCGGTTGCCAGGTCGTTGACCAGATCGAGCAGATCGCAATCGACAGGCTTTGCAAGATCTATGGTGCTGAATATGCCAATGTCCAGCCTCATTCCGGCGCCCAGGCCAACATGGCCGTCATCATGGCCTGCCTCAAGCCGGGCGACACATTCATGGGACTTGACCTCTCACAGGGAGGCCACCTCACCCACGGTTCGCCTGTCAACGCTTCAGGAATCCTCTACAACGCCGTGGCCTACGGACTTGACGAGGAAACCGGTCTCATCGACTACGACAAGATGGAGAAGACCGCCCGCGAGTGCAAGCCGAAACTCATCATCGGCGGTGCCTCCGCATATTCCCGCGAATGGGACTACGAGAGGATGCGCAAGCTCGCCGACGAGGTCGGAGCGCTTCTCTGGATTGACATGGCCCACACCGCCGGCATCATCGCCGCAGGTCTCCTGAAGAACCCTGTGAAGTACGCCCACATTGTCACCTCTACGACCCACAAGACGCTTCGCGGACCGCGCGGAGGCATCATCCTCCTCGGCAAGGACTTCGACAATCCATGGGGTCTCACCACTCCTAAGGGAGAGATAAAGAAGATGAGCGCGATTCTCAACTCAAGCGTGTTCCCAGGCATCCAGGGAGGTCCGCTCGAACATGTCATAGCAGCAAAGGCCGTCTCTTTCTACGAGGCCATGCAGCCTGAATTCGTGGATTACCAGAAGCAGGTCCTCAGCAATGCGAAGACAATGTGCGACGCTTTCATCGCAAAGGGCTACAAAGTGGTCTCCGGCGGCACCGACAACCACCTCATGCTCATCGACCTCAGGACAAAGTTCCCGGAAGTCACCGGAAGGATGGCCGAGAAGGAGCTTGAAAAGGCCGAGATCACCGTCAACAAGAACATGGTGCCGTTCGACGACCGTTCCGCCTTCAAGACATCCGGTCTGCGAATCGGAACTCCTGCGGTCACATCCCGCGGTTTCGTGGAGAAGGACATGCTTGAGATCGTCGAACTGATAGACACCACCCTCAGCGCTGTAGCCAAGTACGCTGACGTCGTCAACGGAGTCTCCGATGAGAATGCCGACAAGTACAACGCCGTCCTCAAATCCGTCAAGCGCAAGGTACACAACCTCACTGCCGGACGTCCTCTTAACAACTACTAGACAATCCTACGACTTAATAAAGGAAGAGGGTGACATCGGTCATCCTCTTCCTATTTCTAAGAAGTTGTTTTGAAATGGTTCACAAAATTTGTTATAGGAGATTTTTGAGGATGAATTTTCTCTTGAAGAAGGAGCATAGCAGTAGCTATGTGACTGATGAAAGAGGAAATTCAGACCAAAAAGATTCATAAGAAATAAAGTTAATCATTTCAAAACAGCTTCTAA
>JAKSJH010000075.1 GCA_024398315.1 Bacteroidales bacterium | reverse complement strand
GGCAGAACTCGACGAACTTCTCGAACTCTCCCGCCTTGACGTTCTTCATGTAGACTGGCTTGAGGGCCTTCTCAGGAAGAGTGTATGAGAGAGTCACATCCTTGATACGGAGATAGTCTCCCTTCTGGAGATATCTGGTGGATCCGATGTTGTAGGAGTTGGTTGAGTTGCCGGCGACCGGGATAGGGTTGCAGGCGGTGTCACCAGGCTTCTTCCAGTAGTTGAGAGCGGTGTTGGACTGGTTCATGGTCATCTGGTTACCGTCTGCCTGGAGGTAGCGGTTCTCAGCGAGGAAGATCATGTTGCCGAGCTTGTACTCGAAGAAAGCGCCGAGTTCGAGACCCTTCCATGCGACTGCGGTGTTGAAACCGCCGGTAGCCTTGGCCTCAGGAGATCCGGCATAGACGTAGCTTGACTTTGCGTAGTCGTTGGTGAGGGTTGAGCTGATGATCTTGTCAAGATTGTCAGAGCCGTCCTCATTCTTGGCATACTCATGGTGCCACCAGATAGCGGAACCGTTTGAAGGGTTGACACCGGCGTAATCCTTAAGATAGAAGGTGTAGAAGTTGTGGCCGACGACATGCTGCAGACGGCTGTCGTAAGATGCGGACATCCAGGTGTCGTCACCGAGGTCGAGGATCTTGGACCTGTTGAGAGCGATGTTGAAGCCGGCTGACCAGACGAAGTCTGCGTTGCGGACGATGTCGCCCTCAAGCATGAACTCGATACCCTTGTTGTTCAACGTACCGATGTTCATGAAGTTGGATGAGAAACCAGAGGTTGAAGGGACCCTCTTGCTGAGGAGCATGTCCTCGGTGTCGCGGGTGTAGAGGTCGATCTGACCGTTGACCCTGCCGTAGAGGAAGCCGAAGTCGAGACCGAGGTTCCAGGTCTTGTTCTTCTCCCATGAGAGGACGTCGTTGGCTGGACTTGAAGGAAGCATACCGGTACCACCGTTGTAGGCAGCGGAAGCATAGACACCGTAAGCCTTGTAGGCGGAGATGTTGTTGTTACCGTTCACACCATAGCTGAGACGGAGCTTGAGGAGTGAGAGCCAGTTGGATGTGCTCTTGAGCCACTTCTCGTTGGTGAGGTTCCATGAACCGGAAGCGGACCAGAAGAGACCCCACTTGTTCTGGGCACCGAAGAGAGATGAACCGTCCTCACGGATTGAAGCCTGGAGGAAGTATCTCTGGTCGTAGTTCCAGTTGGCGTTGCCGAAGAATGAGAGCAGGCTGTCGAATGACATGTACTGTGATGTGGAATCCTCAGAGGCAATGGCTGTGCTGAGGTAAGGGATGTTGGCATCCACGGTCGGAGCGTAGGCGTAGACATACTGATAGGAGTGCTTCATGGCCTCCTGACCTACGAGGAAGCTGAAGTTGTTGAGTCCGAGGTCGAAGGTGTAGGATGCCGTGTTGGAAGTGGTGAGACGGATGTGCTGGTTGTTGGAGGTCTGGAGAGTTCCAGAGACGTCACCAGGATCCGGACCCCAGTAGCGGCGGCCCTGTCCGTTCATTCCTTCGAACATGTTGTTGGTCTTGAAGATGAGGTTCTTGACCGGCTCCCACTGGAGGTACATCGAAGCCTGTGTACGATACTGCTTCTCCCACTGGTCTTCACCATGGCAGAGAGCGTTGTACAGAGGGCTGGTGTTGGAGTTCTCAGGGATGTTGAGGTTGTACTCACCTGTCTCAGGATCGAAGATCGGAGTCCAAGGACGGATGGTCAGACCTGCGAAGAACGGGTTGGAGTAGTAGAGGGACTGCATCTCGGTATCGTGGTTCTCAGTGTATGAGAGGTTGATACGGGTACCTATCTCGAGGGTGTTGGTGAGTTTGTAGTCAGTGTTGACACGGCCGGTGAGACGGGTGTAGTTGACTGCGTCCACGACACCGTCGGTGTCCTGATAGGCGAATGAAGTGTAGAACTTGCCCTTCTCGTTACCTGCGGAAGCGTTGATCTCATATTCCTGGTTGAAACCGAGCTTGGTACAAGCCTCGAGCCAGTTGTTGAGGGTTCCGGTAAGGATTGACTTAGGATTGTAGTAAGGGCTTGACGGATCGTCAGGGTTGGTTCCTGCGTTGACAGCAGCCACACGGTAGAAGTCGAGAAGCTCGGCTCCGGTCATAGGGCGGAAGTTGTTGTCATTTGCAAGAGAGGAGACACCCATCTTGGCGCGGGCGGTGAAGGTGGCCTTGCCTGCCTTTCCGCTCTTGGTGGTCACGAGGATGACACCGTTTGCAGCACGTGAACCGTAGATTGAGGCGGCAGCAGCATCCTTGAGGATGGTGATGCTCTCGATGTCGTTAGGGTTGATCGTACCGATAGCGTTGTTGGTGTTGGTGAAGTAGCTCTGGTCACCAGTCATAACAGGAATACCGTCGACGACCCAGAGAGGCTCGTTGCCGGCGTTGATGGAGCTTGTTCCGCGGATACGGATCTGGGAGCTCGCACCTGGCTGACCGGTTTCAGAAGTGATGGTCACACCGGCGACCTTACCTGCCAGCATCTTGTCGACAGAAAGAGCAGGTGATTCGGCGAGACCGTCGTTGCCCATTGTGGAGACAGCACCTGTGGCTGCTTCCTTGCGGACTGTTCCGTAAGCGACCACGATGACGTCATCGAGGGAGTCGGTGTCAAGCTCGAGAACCACGTTGACGACCTTGCGGCCATCGACGGCGATCTCAGCGGTCTTGTAACCGAGGCAGCTTACGACGAGAGTTCCGTTTGATGGAACGGAAATTGCGTAGCCTCCCGTTGCATCTGTCATAGAGTAGGTGGTAGTGCTTCCCTTCAGCTGCACTGCAGCTCCGGAGACGACTTCACCGTTAGCATCCTTCACAGTACCTGTCACCTGCACGTTCTGTGCGAAAGTGACAGCTGGGAAGAGCATCGCTATGACAGCAAAAATCAGCTTTACTTTTTTCATAAGCGTTTAATTAATTGAACATAGATATTGAATATTATTTCAAATTTCGAATACAATATCCCCTATTAGGGTGACAAATTTAATAGAAATTAAGATAAATGCAAAATATGCCGTACATTATTATATATCAGCGATTGTGACAGTTTTCAACCTGCACCCTGTTTTTATTTCTAGTTGTTAATAAATATGTTGAAAACTTAAATAAATTGTTATTTCTCTGCGATGAAATATTAATAATTAACTTTTTTACCACCGATTCTTTAAAAGAATAAAACAATTGAGCGCAATCCCATAAGTATTGCACTCAATATCAATAATTTAAACTGTTACTAAAACAATTTTCAGTCCTGCTGAGATTCCACGGAAGCCTTATGGACAGCGTTGAACACCTCTTTCAGAAACCGCTCATCCAGACCGTACGCCCTTCCTTTCCTCACAACCGAAGCCAGGACCGACTCCCACCTGGAGGTCTGCAGGATGCTGACGGAATGCTCCTTCTTGACCCGGCCGATCCGTCGGGAGACCTCCATCCTCTCGGCCAGAAGTCCGATGATGCCGTCGTCAATCGCATCAATTCTGGAGCGGAGCTGCTCCAGAACAGAATTGAACCCTTCATCTTCCGACCCGGATGACCTCACAGTCAAGGACTTCAGAAGAGTCTCCAGCTCCGGCGCGGTGATCTGCTGTGCGGAATCGCTCAACGCCTCCGAAGGACTCTCATGGATCTCCAGCATAAGTCCGTCGAACCCAAGGTCCAGAGCCTTCTGCGAAATCTCACGTACGAACCGCACCGCACCTCCCATGTGGCTCGGATCCGCCAGAAAAGGGACATCCGGGCACCCGGTGCGCATCTGCACAGCGGCATTCCAGTTAGGGTCATTCCTGTAGACAGAAGGAGACGAAGGAGTGAATCCGCGATGGATCAGACCGATACGTCCGACCCCGGCAGCATCCAGCCTTTCCACGGCCCCCATCCACAGCCCGACATCAGGACTGAGAGGATTCTTTATGAATATGGGAACGGAATCTCCGACTCCTTCCAGGGCGGAGGCGGTCTCCTGCACCAGGAACGGACTGGCTGTCGTCCTTGCTCCTATCCAGAGGAAATCGAGGCCAGCTTCCAGACATTCCTCAACCTGACGGGGACCGGCGACTTCCGCGCCGACCATCATTCCGAACTGTTCGCGGACTTTTAACAACCACGGAAGTCCTTGAGGGCCAACACCTTCAAAGCTTCCAGGATGAGTCCTCGGCTTCCACAGACCGGCACGGAACCACTTGACGCCGAGGGATGACAACCCCTCGGCCGTCCGCATCAGCTGACCTTCCGATTCCGCACTGCACGGACCGGCTATCAAAGGGATTGCCCCTTCCTCGGAAGACAGTTTCCAGGAATGCACGTCCGCGTCGAGAAATGATGGACTTCGATGACTAGACGGTCATGATCTCCTTCTCCTTGGCGGAGACGATGGCGTCGATGGACTTGATCTTGGCGTCTGTCACCTTCTGGATCTCGTCCTCGCCTTCCTTCTGGACATCCTCGGAGAAATCTCCGGCCTTTTCAGCCTTCTTGAGAGCGTCCACACCGTCGCGGCGGGCGTTACGCACAGCCACCTTGGCGTTCTCGCCGGCAGCCTTCGCCTTCTTGATGAGATCCTTGCGCCTTTCCTCAGTGAGAGGAGGGATAGGACAGCGGACAACCTCGCCGTTGTTCTGTGGGGTGAAGCCGAGGTTGGCGTTCATGATGGCCTTCTCGATAGGTCCGATCATGCTTCTCTCCCACGGCTGGATGGCGATGGTCCTGGCATCAGGAACGCTGATGGAAGCCACCTGGGAAATAGGTGTGTCGGTGCCGTAGTAGTTGACCATCACACCATTGAGGATGGAAGGATTGGCCTTTCCCACCCTGTAGGTCTTAAGATCTTCCTCGAGGAAAGACACCGTAGTGTCCATCTTGTCGGACACGTTGCCGACAATTTCTTTTGCTTTGTCTGTAAGCATCTCGTTATCAGTTTGTGTTGTTTAGAAGCTGTTACTTGTGGACCAGCGTCCCGACCTTCTCGCCGCGGACAAGCTTCTGCAGATTGTCCTCGCCGTCGATGTCGAACACGATGATCGGCATGTTCCCGTCACTGCACAGGGCGTAGGCGGTCTGGTCAAGGACCCTGAGGTGCTTGGCCATGGCCTCGTCGAAAGTGATGTCGTCGTACTTGACGGCAGTAGGATCCTTCTCAGGATCAGCGGTATAGACACCGTCCACCCTGGTGCCCTTGAGCACTGCATCCGCACTGATTTCAAGAGCCCTTAGAGCGGCTCCGGAATCTGTGGTGAAGAACGGGTTTCCGGTACCGCCGCAGATAAGAGCGACGCCGCCTTCTTCAAGAACCTTGACGGCGTTGTCCCTGTTGTAATAGCGTACAAGCGGCTCCATAGGAGTAGCGGAGAAGACTTCGGCGTTGACTCCTTCATCCTTGATGAACTGGCTGAGTGCCAATGAATTGATCACAGTAGCGAGCATACCCATGCGATCGCCCTCCACTCTGTCGAAACCCTTGTCGAGTCCCTGAAGGCCTCTGAATATGTTGCCGCCACCGTTGACGATGGCGATCTGAAGACCGGCCTTGGCCGCTTTTGCGACTTCCTTTGAATATTTTCTGAGACGCTCCGGATCCAGTCCTTTTCCGGACGGGCCTCCGAGGCTTTCTCCACTCAGTTTGAGCAGCACTCTCTTGTACATCGTTTATGATATTTATTTATAGGTTTCCAAAGTTGTTGTCCACCATTCCTCAGCAGCTGTTTTGAACCGCGAGGGGCGCAACATTCCACAAAAATAGAAAAAAAAGTTAACCATTTCAACACAGCTTCACAATATGCAGAAAAACGGAATCGCTAGTCGAGGAACAGAGCAGATAGAGAAGCGTTCTGTCCACGGACCTGGTCCACACGGATTCTTACAGGCCTGTCAGCCTCGAATGTCACATAGACCCCACCGGAATAGTCCCGAACCATGTGGACAGGAGCGAGAAGACGTCTGGAGTCCAGATCGAACACCTCGATGGCGCTCCTCCTTGAGGACGAGGTCGCCGGATCCCACCTCTTCAAGACCGATGACGAAGGAGAATCATTGTACCAGTCAACGAAATAGAGCGACACCTTGTAAGGTCCGGCGGTACGGTAGTCCACATCCACCGTCATAGTCTGCCAGCAGGCATCCGGGTCCCCTGTCACCAGAGCGCCGAGTCTCCTTCCGGAACCCCCTTCTTCAGGAGACTCCAGAGCACGGGGGTCTGAAGTTGAGGATGCATATTCAGCCATTCTGGCTTTATTGATAATAAGGCTCCGGCATCCGTCAGGAAGCTTGATACGGTGGGCGCCCGGACCGTCGTAACTGAACAGGGCATAGCCTTTCGAGCCATAGCCCCCCTTCCAGTCCCCCTTGGTCTGACGATCCTCGCTGAACGTCCGGGCCGGATAGCAGTAGCTGACTTCCTCCATTGCGACCCGGCTGCAAGGGGTCTCTGAATATTCAAACCTTATCTCATGCGTTCCTTCTTCAAGGGAAGGAAGCTCGCAGAACTGATCGGCTCCACATTTTATCTCAACGGTCTCTCCGTCAACCGTGAGAGACTTGACAGTAGTCCCCATCATAGGGATTCCTACTTTCGCCATACATCCGGAAGGAACTGTCAGAGAAGCAGTTCCGGATTTCGTATCGATACCGAAGGAAATCTTTCCGTGAGGAGTCGGGACTGTTCCCGATACTCTGGTCAGGCCGCCAGTGAGATGCGGTCGGATGGTGAAGGCGGCGAACCCCGGGGTCTCAGGCTTGACGCCAAGGACCTCCTCGGTGAGCCATTTTGCGACACCTGCGCTCCACGGATGGGTCATGCTGGTGTAACCGCACTGGTTGTTGACCGGAGCGTCGTTCTGATCCTCCTTGCAGAGATTCCAGGACGGGCGGAAGACTTCAAAGAAAGTGGTCGCTCCATAGCGGACCTGACCACCCCAGCAGTCATCGATCGTGTTCATCGCCTCGGCATGACGGCCCATCCGGGCAAGGGCGTTGAGAACGAAATATTCATTGAACGGGGAATAGGAGACTCTCTGGATGCGGTCCCCGTAGACTTTGTCCCAGATCAGATTCCATTCTCCCGAGTTGAGGACCCCGGCATTGATGGCATCGGAGGCCGAGAACAGGTCGATGTCCTTCAGAAGCCCCGGCATCTGATAAAGACGGGCGGCGGAGCGGACGGCACAGGCTTTGAAACGGTCCGCCAGATCTTTCCGTCCGATGTCGGCCATCGCTCCGGCGAAGCGAATCCAGGACTGGATGCAGAGCATCCTGTAGGCGAGGGTCGGCTCAGCACTGTCCGGCTCCTCGAAACCTGCTCCAAGTCGCTCGTCCCAGCCGTAGAACGAGATACCCTTCGGATTCTCAAAAGCGTAGAAGGCCTCGTCAAGTTTCTTGCATGCGTTGTCGGTCAGCATGGTGAGGAGTTCTGCGTCTCCGGTGTAGTTGAAGTAGTCCACAAGGCTCTGCACCCAGTAGAGAGGGTAGCTGCGGATGCCGTTGGACTGGTCGGCGGTGTGGAGAAGGTTCTTCCGGACAAAGTCATAGTTGCCGAAAGCGACGAGCGAAGCTGCCTGGGAGGTGTGGGCGTCGCCGGTCCAGGAGAAACGGTCGCTCCTCTCCATCAGGATGGCCCCGAAATATTCCTTCAAGAAGTTCAGTCTGACGGTGTAGGCTGCTGTGTACCAGATGCGGTTGAGGATGTCGCTGTCGGAGTCGAAACTTCCCTCATAATTGGTCGGCTTGGTCTGGCATACCAGACGGATATTGCTGATTTTTAAAGGTTTCCCACGAGTTTCCAACACGTGGATCCAGGCATATCTGACTCCTTCGTAAAGGTCGTTGTTGAGCACAAGGCGGCAGGTCTTACCGTCGACCTGGGGAGCCAGGGTCTTGTGGGGATGCTGTGAGCCGGCATTGAAGACGGCCGGTTCGTTGAACTCGCTGATGCTGCATTCCATAAACCGGGCGGCCTCAGGATCGGAGCATTCGAACTCAAGCCATCCGGCATTGACCTGACCGAAATCCAGCCTGATGTCGCAAGGATATGTCACCCTGACCTCGGTCTTCCCTTTCAATGTGGCACTGGCACTGGCAGGGCTGGCCACCTTGACCTCGACAGGTTCAAGCGCAAAGACCTCCAGTTCATCGTCAGCGCAAGGGTTTTTCCAGCGGTAGTTCACAAGAGGGTCCGGTGAATTCGTGACGGCAGGACCGGAAGGCTTGCCGGTGAGGGGGCCCAGACAGGCCCCCTGAGGGGTTTTCCGCCCGTCCTGTACTTTCTTCACCTGAACGATGCCGCTGCCGGCAGTCCCCGCAGAGGCATATTCACCACAACAAAAAAGAATCGGCAGCGCAATGCCTGCCAGAAGAAGTCCGCGTCTCATGACTCAAAAGAATTAGATCTCCTGCAATTTATGAATATTCCGGCAAAACACCAACAGCGTAATGAAAAAGAGGCGGATCACGAATGATCCGCCTCCGGGTGCCCAAAGCCGGGCTCGAACCGGCACGTCTTTAGGGGACATTGGATTTTGAGTCCAACGCGTCTACCAATTCCGCCATTCGGGCGATGGAAGAATGCTTCAGGGGAACCGACGCCTCCCCAAAGCCTTACAAAGGTATTTATTTTCTGCGAAATTACAATACCACCGCTCCACATATTTTAATATGTATGAAAATCAGTGACAAGTAGACAAAAAAAATATTATATTTGTTAATTTGAGTGGCAGACCGTAGGATGGCGTCGCGGAACAAGTCCCGCAAGCCGTTCCCCGTCGCCGCAGAACAGGTGGAAAAACAATAAAAAAACAGATAGATCATGAACCTAGAAGGAAGACGCGAAAGCACCAATGTTGATGACCGCAGAGGAATGAGCGGTGGAAAGATGATCGGCGGACTCGGTGGCGGGGCCATCGTGATAGCCATCATCGTCATGCTTCTCGGAGGTGACCCTACAGCCGTGCTGGAGCAGGCCGCCAACCAGACCACGACAGAGCAGACCACAGGCAACGTGGAGTTCTCCCAGGAAGAACAGGAGCTGGCGGTGTTCGCCAAGAAGATACTCGCCGCGACGGAAGACGTCTGGACGGCGCAGTTCGCAAAGTACGGCTATGAATATCAGGCACCGAAGATGGTCCTTTACACCGGGACCACCTCATCCGGATGCGGAACCGCGAATTCGTCGGTCGGACCGTTCTACTGCTCAGGTGACCAGACCGTCTACCTTGACCTCAGTTTCTTCAGTTCGATGAAGCAGAGTCTCGGAGCGGACGGAGATCTGGCCTACGCATATGTCATCGCCCACGAAGTCGGCCACCATGTGCAGTACCTGCTCGGCACCCTCAACCAGGCTCACCAGCAGATGGCCCGCTCCAACAAGACCCAGTCCAACCAGATCAGCGTAAGGCTCGAGCTCCAGGCCGACTACTACGCCGGAGTATGGGCGAACAACGACGACGCCAAGTACAACTCAATTGACGACAGGGACATCGCAAACGCCCTCGACTGTGCAAGCAAGATCGGCGACGACTACCTCCAGAAGAAGTCACAGGGCTATGTCGTGAACGATTCCTTCACCCATGGCACCGCCCAGCAGAGGTACAACTGGCTCAAGAAAGGCATGACCTACGGCGATCTCGAGCACGGCGACTCGTTCACCCCTAGCTACAACAGGCTGTAGGACAGAAAGCAATAACGGGAAAAGCCCCCGTCCAAGAGGCTCACGAACATCTCACAAAAGGAAGCCGCAGACGGCTTCTCAAACGAAATCACAGTACAATGAACCATTTCACTCTTCCCAAAGATGGAGGACTGATCGAAGAAGGACTCCCGAAGGGCATCCTCCATTCACACGAAAAGATCAGCACCGAAATCTATCCTGACGATGTTGTCGCCAGCGGTCACATCGCCGACATCATCGAAAAAGCCATCAGCGACCATGCCAAGGCTTCCCTTCCAAGGCTCTTCAAGCTCGGTCTTTCATCAGGAAGGTCTCCTAAGACCCTCTTCGACATCCTTGTCAAAAAATTCGAGGAAGGCCGCATCTCGTTCAAGAATGTGGAAGTCTTCTCCATTGATGAATATTATCCTATCGAGCCCAGTGCAGCGCAGAGCCGCAACAGGAGGCTCCAGGACGAACTGATCAGCAAGGTCGATTTCCTGAAAGAGAATGTCCACATCCCCGACGGTTCCATCCCGCAGAATGACATTTCAGAATACTGCGCCAGGTTTGAGAAACTTTCCAAAGGGCTGGACCTGCTTGTCATAGGCATCGGAGAAAACGGACAGGTCGGTTTCAATGAAGCCGGCTCCACAGAGATTTCGCGCATGCGCATGATACCTCTTACCTATCAGACCCGCAAGATTCAGGCGCGCAACTTCAACGGAGACATCTCTGTAACTCCTAAGGCAGCCATCACGATGGGCATATCCACCATGATGTCAGCTCGGAGAGTCATCCTCATGGCCTGGGGTGAGACCAAGACTCAGGTCGTGCGGGACATCGTTGAAGGGGAAGCGAATGCCGGCTGCCCGGCCTCCTGGTTCCAGAAGCATGACAACGTGACCCTCTTCGCTGAAGACAATTCGGCATCCCTGCTTGCCAGAGTGGTCGCACCATGGCTCGTGGGTCCATGCGAGTGGAGCCCGAAATTCATCCGCAAGGCCGTCGTATGGCTCTGCCAGGAAGTGCACAAACCTATCCTGAAGCTCACGCAGAACGACTACCTCGAGCACTCCCTCGGAGAACTGCTCGAATTGTACGGTCCGTACGACAAGATCAACATAGAGGTCTTCAACGACCTCCAGCACACCATCACAGGCTGGCCGGGAGGAAAGCCGAACGCAGATGATTCCACCAGACCCGTCAAGTCCACACCGTTCCCGAAGAAGGTCCTCATCTTCTCACCTCACCCGGACGACGATGTCATCTCGATGGGAGGAACGTTTATCAGGCTCGTCCATCAGGGGCATG